>CAYMRG010000333.1:0-6232 GCA_964392555.1 uncultured candidatus Brocadiaceae bacterium | reverse complement strand
CCTCCGCCATGCCCATCGCCTCGCGGCCTTCGGCGCCCTTGAAGATGACGTCGGTCATCTCGGTGCCGCGCAGGCTCTTGGCGCGCTGGTCGCCGAGCACCCACTTGATCGCATCGACGACGTTGGACTTGCCACAGCCGTTCGGACCGATGATGCCCGTCAGCCGCGTGTCGAATTCGAATTCGGTGCGGTCGGCGAAGGACTTGAAGCCGCGCGCGACGAGTCGCTTGAGACGCATGCGTTACTCCGGCGCGATGCGGCGGCCGAAGCTGCCGCGGTTGGCGAGGATGTCCGCGACCGGCGCGTCGACGACCCGCCCCAGGGTCGCCAGCGAACCGCGGCGCCGGCTGCGTTCGGCCGCGACCGCTCCGTAGGCGACCGCCGCCTGCGGCTGACCGGTGACGACCAGCAGGTGCTGCACGGCGTCGCCGATCTCGCTCGTCGTCAGCACCGGCGGCGCGTCGCCATCGCGGTTCTGCCGCTTCTGCCGCAGCGCCGCGAGCACGACGTTCGCCATCTCGAGCGCGCGCCAGTCCTCGTCGATGCCGACGCTGTGCAGCGCCAGATGCACCGAACGCGCGAGCTTGGTCGCGCGCAAGAACTCCGTTCGCCCGTCACGCTTCTGGACCAGATGTTCCGGCCGCCGCCTCATGACCACCCTCCCGCCTCTTCTCGAGCATCGGCTTCAACTCGTCGAGGAACTGCGACACGTCCTTGAACTCGCGGTAGACCGACGCGAAGCGCACGTAGGCCACCTGATCGAGCTGTCGCAGCTCCTGCATGATGAGGTTGCCGATCACTTTGCTCGGCACCTCCTTGTCGAATGCCTCGATGCATTGCCGCTCGATCCGGTCCGTGATCAGCTCGAGCTGCTCGAGTGACACGGGCCGCTTCTCGCAGGCACGCAGGAGTCCACCGAGCACCTTCTGACGATCGAACGCGGTGCGTTCGCCGCTCTTCTTCACGACCCGCAGCGGCGCCGTCTCGACGCGCTCGAAGGTCGTGTAGCGTCGACTGCAATCGGCACACACCCGACGCCGGCGGATGGCAAATCCGTCGGCGCTCGCGCGCGAATCGATGACCCGATCGTTGTCGGCCTTGCAGTACGGACAGCGCATGGCAATCGCCAATGCCCGACACCGCAACAGACAGACGGGTCGGGCAGGTGACACGGCAGTGCGGAACGACCGGCTGACCCCGGACGCCCACGCTTTCGAACGGCCGCACCATACCGCCCCAAGCCCTTGTGTGTCAAAGCCTGAAGGGGCCACATCTCGCGACTGATGGATCGATTGGGGAAAGCTGGCGACGTTTCCAGGCCGCACCGGCAGCAGGCCGGCTTTCCCCAATTGCTCCATCAGTCCCCTTACTTGCCGAGACAGAAGCGGCGGTAGATTCGGTCGAGCAGATCTTCCGGAGAATGCGCGCCCTCGATGCCATCGAGCGCCCGCAAGGCGGCCTGCAGCTCGACGGCCGCCAGTTCGGGCCCATCGCCGGACAGCGCAATGGCGCGCGCCGCGGCGTCGTGCGCGGCGCGGAGTGCGGTGCGCAGCGGGCCGCCGGCGGCCACCGCCCCACCGCGCGCGCTGCGGGCCAGCAGGTCGGCGAGTTCGGCGAGTCCTCGCCCGGTCGCGCTGCTGGTCGCCAGAACCGGGGTCGCGGCAGACAGGGCCGCGGCCACCGGCTCGGGCAGCGGCGGCGGCGCCGCCAGGTCGCACTTGGTCCACACCACCGCGACGCACGGCAACGGCAACGCGAAGGCACCCGCCGGCGGCCGCGGATCGGTCGCATCGAGCACCCACAGGGCGGCGACGGCACTGCCGGCAAGGCGGTCGCGGAGTGCCAGCGCCGCGGCGTCGACGTCGGCCGGCGCATCGAGGTCGCCGGGTGCGTCCCACAGCACGGCGCCGGACGGCAGCGGGCAGCGGACGAGGTCGCGCGTCGTGCCGGGCCGGTCGTCGACCAGCGCCCGCGGTGCCGCCGCGAGCGCGTTCGCCAACGAGGACTTGCCGACGTTGGCGCGGCCGAGCAACAACAGATCGCCGCCGGCGGTCACGGCCGGCAGCGCGGCGAGCAGCGCGGCGAGCTGCGGCACCACGTCGGCGACCGGCCCGGCCCACGCCGCCACCGCCACGTCGCCGGTCTCGCCGTCGGCGAAATCGAGGCCCGCTTCGAGCAGCGCCAGCGCATCCTGCAGGGTCTGGCGAACGGCGCGAACGGCGCGACCGCCTTCGCCCTGCAGCCACGGCAGGGCGGCCGCAGCGGCGTGGCGATCCTGCGCGTGCAGCAGCAGCAACAGGCCCTCGGCGGCGGCGAGGTCGAGTTTGCCGTGCTGGCAGGCGCGCGCCGTGAACTCGCCGGCGACGGCGCGGCGGACGCCGGTTGCGGCGCCATCGGCGAGCAGTGCCGCCAGCAGCAGCTCGACCAGCAGCGGGCTGCCGGGCACGTGCAGTTCGACGACGTCCTCGCCGGTGAACGAGCGCGGCCCCGGCATGGCGAGCGCGAACGCGGCGCAGCGCACGCCGTCGACCGCGACCTCGCCTTCGACCTGGGCGCGAACGGCCGGCAGGTTCGGCGCGAACACGCGCTCGGCCGCGGCCCGCGCGGCCGGGCCCGACAGCCGCAGCACGGCGCGCGCGCCGGGGCCGGGCGCCGAGGCGAGCGCGACGATCGTGTCGCCGATCATGCGTGCAGCCCGGCGAGGCGGCCGGTGGCGAACGCCGCCTGGAAATTGAACCCGCCGATCGGGCCGTCGACGTCCAGCAGTTCGCCCACCACGTAGAGGCCGGCGCAGACGCGGCTCTGCATGGTGCGCGGATCGACCTCGTCGAGCGCGACGCCGCCGCGGGTGACCTCGGCATGGCCGAAGCCGAGGCTCCTGGGCACCGGCAAACGCAGATCCTTGACCGCGGTCAGCAACCGCCGCCGCGCCTCGCGCGAGCATTGCGCGAGCGTGGTGTCGGCCGCGGCATGGGCGAGCAACGCCGCGCGCAGGCGATCGGGCAGCTGCGCCGGCAGCACGCTGTCGACGCGGCGACCACCGTGCTGCGCCGCGACCGACAGCCACCCGGCTTCGAGTTCCTCGCCGGCGACGCCGGGCGCGAAGTCGAAGCGCACGCGGCCGCCGCCGCCCTGCTCCTCGAGATCGCCCGCGAGGTCCATCGGTGCCGGCCCCGACAGCCCCTGGTGCGTGAACAGGATCGGCCGCTGCCGCCGCAGCAGTTCGCGGCCGTCGGCGGCGACGGTGGCAATCGCGACGTCGTGGACGACGATGCCCTGCAGCGCGCGCACCCACGGCACGTCGAGCCACAGCGGCGCCAGCGCCGGGAACGTCGCCGTGACGGCGTGGCCGAGCGCCTTGGCGAAGGCATAGCCGTCGCCGGTCGCCCCGGTCTTCGGGTAGCTGAGGCCACCGGTCGCCAGCACCACCGCTGCGCCGCGGACCTCGCCGTCGTCCAGCGCGAGCGCGAAGCCTTCGCCGTCGCGCCGCAGCGCGCGGACCGCCGCGCCGGTGCGCAACGTCACGCCAGCGGCCCGAGCCAGGGCGAGCAGCGCGGCGACGACGTCGCGCGCCCGCTGCGAGACCGGGAACACCTTCTCGAGATCCTCTTCCTGCAACGGCACGCCGGCTGCCTCGACGAAGGCGCGCAACGCCGTCGGCGGGAATGCGCGCAGCGCATGGCGCAGGAAGCGGCCGCGGCGCGCTCCGTATTGGCCTTCGAGGTCGGCGCCGTGGCGCGTCGTCGTCAGGTTGCAGCGGCCCCCGCCGCTGATCAGGATCTTCAGGCCGGGCCGCGGGCTCTTCTCGAGCAGCAGCACGCGCCGGCCGCGCCCTGCCGCGACGATCGCCGCCATCAGCCCGGCAGCGCCGGCGCCGACCACGACCACGTCTGCGTCCGCAGCGACCACGCCGAGAGCCTGGCGTTGCCGGGCGCGCCAACGTCACCGAGACGGCGACCCGACGGCCCGGCGAACGGGCGATCAGCCCTTCTTCGCCGTCTTGCTGCCCTCGGCGGACTCGGTGATGCGCAGCACAGGGCGGCTGCCCTGCGTCTCCAGGCGCAGCGTCGAGTAGCCCTTGCCGAGCTTCTTCTGCTTGAAGCGGCCGCGGGTCGGGCCACCATTCTTGCGTCGCGAACGAGCCATCGTCGGAATCCTCAGCTGTGGTTGTCGGGGAGGGCAGCGCAGCGGCTACTTCTTGCCGCCCTTCGTGGCCATCGCCTTGGCCGCGGCGTTGCGGACCACGAGGCCCGGCTTGTCGGTGATCGCGCGCTCGTTCTTCACGGTCTTGCGCAGCATCAGGTAGCCGTTGTTGTGGCCCGGGACGGCGCCGCGCAGGAACACCAGGTTCCGCTCGGCATCGACCTTGACGACCTTCAGGCGCTGCACGGTGACCTGCTCGACGCCGTAGTGACCGGCCATCTTCTTGCCCTTCGGCACGCCCTTGCTGATCGACTGGTTGCGGCCCAGGCCACCACCGGTGCGGTGGTTGAGC
This sequence comes from uncultured candidatus Brocadiaceae bacterium, assembly GCA_964392555.1. Classification (GTDB taxonomy): domain Bacteria; phylum Planctomycetota; class UBA1135; order UBA1135; family UBA2386; genus CAYMRG01. The sequence continues at coordinate 1,737 of CAYMRG010000333.1, read as the reverse complement.
GAGTTGCCGTGCGAGGTCGGCTGACGGCCGAAGTTCCAGCGCTTGATCGTGCCGGTCCAGCCGCGACCCTTGGTCACGCCGGTGACATCGACGTGCGAGACGCCTTCGAGCAACGCGACGGTGACGGCGTCACCCGGCTTCTGCTGCGGCGCCGCCTTGAGGCGGAACTCGCGCACGAAGCGCATGCCGTGGTCGAGGCCGGCCTTCTTCATGTTGCCGAGCGTCGCCTTGTCGCACAGCCGCGCCGGCTTGTCGGCGAAGCCGATCTGCACGGCGTAGTAGCCGTCGGCCGCGCGCGGCCGCGCCTGCTTGCCGCGCTTCTTGCCGAGGTTCATGCTGGCCTGGCGATGCCCTTCCGGGTGCTCGGCCGCAGTCGCCATCTTGACCTGAAGCACCTTGCACGGACCGGCCTGCACGACCGTGACCGGAACACAGGTGCCGTCTTCTTGGAAGATCTGGGTCATCCCCAGCTTCTTGCCGAGGATCCCGAGGGTTGCGCTGCCGAGGCTCATGGGGAACTTGCTCCGTAGTACGCAGACTTCGCGAACGGAGGGGCGAACGTTCTACGGATTCGGGCGGGCCGGCGCAAGGGGTCACTGCCGCCTTCGCCAACCCGGCGGCGCTTCCCCGACCACGATCCCCAGCCACCGGCCGGCAGGCCGTTGCCGGCCGTTCCCCCGCATCCGGTCAGGTCCCGCCGACGAGACCCACGCAGGCCGCCGAAACCACCGCCCCGAGCGGGTTGCCCGCGGCCTGGTCGAAGACGAAGGCCTGGCAGTAGAACTGCACTCCCAGCAGGGCCGGCTGGTAGGGAATCGGCAGCGACCATTCGGCGCGGCCACCGCTGCCCGCGAGCAGCCCGATTGCGTCGATCGCGACGTGCGCCACGCAGCCCGGCATGCCGAGCCCCGCTAGCGACGCGCCCGGCGCGACCTGGCTCCAGCCCATGGCCAGCGCCGCCACGTCCTGCGGCAGGTTGGTCACCCCCACGACCAGCGTCCGACCGATCTGCGGCGTGTCCCGGGGCACCAGCCGCGAGGCCGCCAGGCTGCCCGCACAGCCGCTGCCGATCGCGACGAAGCGGCTCGCCGGACCGACGATCGCGCCATGGGAATTCGCGCCGCTCGCCAGACTGAGGCAGGTGCGACCCGCCGGCAACGTCGGCGGCACCAGGCTCCACGCCGTGTTGCTGTTGTCCCCGGCGTGCACGATGCTGCCGTCCGACCGCCGCGCCGCGATGCTCTCGTCCGCAGCCGAGACCTCGACATAGGCGAGTCCCGCCGGCAGCGGGGGAAACGCCGGCACCGCCGCCGAACCCCAGGCCACCGCCTCACCGTCCGATCGCACGGCGGCCGCCAAGAACCGGCCGCACGTGACGTCCGTGTAGGTGACGCCGAACGGCGGCACCGGCACGTTCAACTGACCCGAGAGACCATCGCCGATCGCCACCACCACCCCGTCCGAGCGCAGCAGCATCGTGTTGAGCGGCCCAGCCACGGCCTTCACGTAGTGCAGACCCGCCGGCAGCGACGGGATCACGCACTTGTTCCATGAGTTGTCGCCCCACGCGACCGCACTGCCATCCGATCGCAGCGCCACCACATGCGACTGCCCGGCCTCGACCGCTGTGTACGTGAGACCCGGCGGCAAAGGGGCGACGCTGAGCTGACCCCACCAATTCAGGCGCTCCTGACGTTCCTGTGGGTGCCGCCGGAGCGTAGCAGGGTCGCGTAGGTG
>CAYMRG010000332.1:0-6245 GCA_964392555.1 uncultured candidatus Brocadiaceae bacterium | reverse complement strand
GTCGTAGGTCTCGACCGTCGAGAGCTTCTCGTCGGCGACCCAGTGGTAGACGCCGTAGAGGTGCTCGTAGAAGCCGCCCTGGTTGGCGACGCCGCGCACGTGCGCCGGATCGATCGGCACCAGCGCCTCGGCGCCGTTCGCGACGTCGGGCCGGCCGACGAACGACGCCGCGGTGATCGTCTGGCGTTGCGGATCCTGCGGGAAGAAGACGTAGGGATTGAACTGGGCGAACGCGGGTGCAGCGAGCACCGCGGCCGTGAGCAGACAGATCGGTCTCATGGGGTCTCGTGACGGGACGGACGCGAGCGTGGGAGAGGCGGGAAGGTCAGTGGGCGGCCGGCTTCGGCGCCGGCCCCGGATGCGCGACGCGGGTCATCGCCGCGAAGCGACCGAGGTCGCTGCGCCAGACCATCTGCGTCGTGCTGTACGAGCCATCGGCGTGGCGGTACCAATCGACACCGGCGCTGCTGCGCTCGACGCCGACGATCGCGCTGTACGGCTGCGGCCCCCAGAAGTCCTGCAGCGGCGCGGCATCGACCGCGTCGTTGAGCGCCGGCACGAACGTGCCGTCCGGCAACGCGAGGTCGCGCGCGTGGTCGACCTCGGTCGGCTGCGCCGCGTCGGCTGCGGCGAGGCGACCGGTCGCGGCGGCGACCGGCGCCGGCGTGGCGGCCGGGGTCGACACGACGGACGGTTCGCCCGGATCGACCTGCGCCATGCGGTCGCCGCGCTCGGTGGCGCGCACCGCCGCGACCAGCCCGAGGCCGAGCACGATCGGCCCGACCAGCAGCACGAACCGCTTCACAGATGGACCTCCTGCGCATCGGTCCATTCGGCGATGTTCGTGTTCAGGTCCCAGACGATCGCCTGGAACGCGACGCTGGTGCCGGCGAGTGCCGGCGCGATCGTGTTCGGCAGCGCCACCGTGAAGTCGCGCTTGCCGTTCAACAGCGACGAGATGCCGAGCGGGATCGGCAGCGCCCCACCGCCACCGATGTGGCTGTGGCCGATCAGCGTGCCCTGCAGGCTCCACTCGTAGTACGCGGGTTGCCAGCCCGGCGCGGCCCCGAGGAACAGGATGCCGAACGGCGCGAGGTTGTCGGTGATGCGCAGCGTGATGCCGTCGCTGCGCGGGTTGCCGCTGATGTCGGGGTAGAGGCCGTTGAGCCCGTAGTTCGCGCCGGGCGCGCCGAGTCGTGTGCTGGTCGGGTCGACGCCGCCGAGATGGAGGTTCGGGCTCGTCACGAACGGGCCGAGCACGTAGCTCCAGGGCGTCGAGAACGACGGCGCGGCGCCGTGCAGGCCGGCCCACGTCGGGTGCGGCGCGCCGAGGCGATGGTTCTCGCCGACCAGCGCCCCGGTCCCCGCCGTCAGCATGTCGGCGCGAAACAGCGAATGCCCGTCCGTCGTCGGCCACAGCGGGTTCGCCGGCAGGTCGACGCCGACGTAGTAGCGCGGCGGCGAGTACGGCGGCACCTGGCTCTGCAGGCCGATCGTCAGCCCGCCCTGGATGCCGAAGCCGTCGGACATGATCCACGTGCCGCGGTTCGGGTTGGTCGACGGCGGCGTCGTCAGCCCGCTGACCCGCAGGTATTCGCCGGCGGTGCTCATGTCCGGGCCAGGGCCCGTGGTCGACATCGCGCGCACCACGAGGTCGTAGGTCTCGACCGTCGAGAGCTTCTCGTCGGCGACCCAGTGGTAGACGCCGAACAGGCGGATGAAGCCGTTGGCGTCGCCGATGCCGCGGAAGTCGTCAGAGCGGATCTCGACCAGCGCTTCGGCCGCGTTGGCGACGTCAGGACGACCGACGAACGAGGTGCAGGTCAGCGACTCCCGTTCGGGGTCCTGAGGGTAGATGACGAATGGGTTGACCTGACCAACGACCACGCCGGCCACCAGGGCGGCGGCGGCGAGCATCCGGATCGGCTGCATAGGAATTCCGCTGGGAGCGGATGCAGCGCGTGAGAGGGCGACCTGCAGTATCCCCGTCGCCCGGCGCGGTAACAAGCCGCGCGATCTCGCCATGGCTCGCCGGAGGCGAGCCGCCGTTGCCGCGGCACGTTCCCCCCGCAACACTCTGCGCATGCTCCGGCGCCTCGCCCCGTTCGCCCTCTCCGCCGCACTGCCCGCGCAATCGCTGATCTGGCCCGGCGAAGACGTCGCGACGCTCGACGCCGAACACCTGCGCGCCTACGTGCCGGCCGCGAGCGCCGACCGGCTCAAGCCGCTGATCGCGCGCGCCGACCAGATCCTCGCCCACATGCAGGCCGACGCCGGGTTCGTGCCCGACGGCAAGCTGCGGCTGCTGGTCGCCGACTGGCTCGGCGACCACAACGGCTTCTCGTTCGTGACGCCGTTCCCGCTGGTGCAGATCGAACTCGCGCCGTCGCTGCCCGAGTCGACGATCTTCGCCGGCGGCCACGACGCCGAGCGCACGCTGATCCACGAGTTCGCGCACGAACTGAGCAACGACCGCAACGCCGGCTTCCGCGGCGCCCTCGAGAGCGTGTTCGGCCGCGTGCTGCCGAACGACGTGCTGAGCCTGCTGCTGTGGTACCTGTCGACGCCGGCCCACCAGACGATGCCGCGGTTCTGGCAGGAGGGGCTCGGCGTGTGGGCCGAGACCAGCTACGCCGATCCGAACAGCGTCTGGGCCGGCCGCGGTCGCGACCCGCTGACGCACATGGTCTGGCGCCTCGACGCCGCCGCCGGCGGCATCCCCGACGAGAGCGAGTGGCGCATCACGCAGCACGAATGGCCGTTCGGCGGCGCGGCCTACACCTACGGCACGGCCTACCTGCGCTGGCTCGAAGGCAACGTCGGCGAACGCGCGGCGGTGTGGCGGCTGGTGCAGGACCAGGCCGACATGTGGCCGTTCCTCTACGACCGCGGTCCGCGCCAGGCGCTCGGTCGGCGCCACCAGGCGCTGCTCGCGACGGCGCGGCGCGCGCTGCAGGCCGAGCAGGAGGCGAACCTCGCGCTGCTGCGCGGCGCCGCGGTGACGGCGACGCAGCGCAAGACACCCGAGGACATGCTGGTCGCGGCGCCGGCTTGGCAGGACTTCGACCTGGTGTTCGCGGCGAAGCCCGCGCAGGGCCGCGCGCGGCTCCACACGCTGCACCGGAGCTGGACGCTCGGCCCGCTGCAGGGTTCGAACACGCCGACGCTGGCGCTCGGCGCGATGCGCGCGCTGCCCGACGGCGGCGTCGTCTACCACGAGTTCAACTGGCGCGGTATCGGCAAGGTCGTGCTCGACGGCCACGCAGTCGGCTGGCGCCTGCTGCAGCCCGACGCGACGGCGCGCTGCAACGGCGAACGCGTGCTGGTCGCGATCCGCCTGCGCGACGGCGGCGGCCAGGACCTCGTGCGCTTCGTCGTGCGCGATGGCGAACTCGATGCGGGCGCCGTCGTGCCGACCGAGAACGTGCCGTGGAGCCCTGCCCTGCGGCCCGGCAGCGACCACGGTGGCGAGCTCGCCTGGGTCGAGACCGACGACCAGGGTTCGCAGCTCGTGCTCGGTTCGCTGCCGGACGGCGCGGCGCGGCGCGTGCTCTGGCGCGTGCGCGGCCGCATCCTGCACCCGGTGTGGACCGCCGACGGCCGCGCGCTGTTCTGCTGCGCCGACCACACCGGCGTCGCCAACGCCTGGCACATCGACCTCGCCGGCACGGAGCCGAACGTGCGCCCCGTGACCAACGTGCTCGGTGGCGTGGTCGCCTGCGTGCCGTCGCCCGACGGCCGCGAACTGGCGATCGTCGATCACGACCACCGCGGTCCGTTCGTCGCCTTGTTGTCGGCCGATCCCACGACCTGGGTGCAGACCGTGCCGACGATCGAGCTGCCGTGGCCGGCCCCGCGCGGCCAGGGCGGCGCCGAAGCGAGGCCGGGCCAGGCGCCCGCCGCGCACCAGCCGACGCCGATCCCGCCGCTGCCGGCGGGCGCCGCCGACGCGCTGGTCGCCGAGCCCTACTCGGGCCTCGCCGAGCTGCGGCCGCGCTTCTGGGCGCCGTCTACGTTCGCCGTCCCGACCGGCGGCTACGGCGCCTACGGCCTCCTGTGCGATCCGCTGCTGACCAACGTCGTCGAACTCGGCGCCGGCATCGGCTACGTCGAACAGGAACCCGTCGGCTTCGTCGGCTACAGCCACCTCGGCTCGACGCTGGAGTACGGCTTCGCCGGCGGCCGCAGCGAGCTGACGTTCGCCGAGACCGTGCGGCGCGGCGGCACGCTCTACGACTACACCGAGACCGTCGCCGGCGGCGAGGTCCGCGTCGGCCGCGGCCTCTACGCGCTCGAACGCACGTTCGTCCTCTACGGCGCGTGCGGCATCGAGAGCCACGACGAAGTCGACGACGCCGCGCGCAAGTATGCGGGCGGCACCTACGTCAAGGCACCGTTCCGCGACGTCGAACGCTATGTCGAGGCGCGCATCGGCTACGACGACTCGACGTTCTACCCGACCAGCTACTGGTTCGAGGACGGCTTCCGCGTGCTCGCCAGCTACCGCCATTCGGGCCTCGGCGGCGACCTCGACCGCAACCGCGCGCTCGCCGACGCCGGCTATACGTGGAGCCTGTTCCCGGCCGCCGGCCACCAGCTCGTGCTGCGCGCGCAGGCCGGCTGGTCCGATGGCGATGACACGCTGCAGGGCAACTTCAGCATCGGCGGCGGCCTGTCGACCGGCCTGCCGCGCGGCTACTACGACAGCGCGGTCGCGACCGGCCGCCACCTGCTCGCCGGCAGCCTCGCCTACCGCTTCCCGCTGTGGCGCCCGTTCGTCGCATCGTCGACGACGCCGTTCCGCGGCCGCCAACTCGTGCTCGAGCTGTTCGGCGACACCGCGCAGATCAGCGACGACCACCTCGGCGGCGACGGCGACTGGTTCACGAGTGTCGGCGGCGAGCTGCACGCGAACTTCGAGTTCGCCGACGGCATCCTGAATCCCGGCATCGGCGTCGCGGCGCAGCTCGACGGCGAACGCGATGTGCGGGCGTGGTTCACGCTCGGCTTCAGCTACTAGCAGCCGGACGCGGCAGCAGCAGCCGCCGCACCGCACTCTGCGCCGCCCGCGCCGCCGTCCGCAGATCCCATTCGCCGCGATCGCGATCGCCGGTCCAATTGCTGATCGCCCGCACGTGCAGCAGCGGCACGGCGAACGACGCACACACGTGCGCGACGGCCGCCCCCTCCATCGTCTCGACCTCGGCGCGGCTGCGCGCCGCGATCGCGGCCGCGGTCGCCTCGGTGCCGCTGCAGGTGCTGACCGTGACGCCGCGCACGATCGGCGCGGCGAGCTGCGTCGACGCCGCGCGCGCGAGGTCGGCGTCGGCCTCGAACGGGCCGCAGTCGCCGAGCTTCAGTTCGTCGAGGCTGCGGAACCCCTCCGGCGTCGCGACGCCCTCGTCGCCGAAGCGATCGAGACCGACGACGCAGACCACCCCTGGCCCGAGCCGCAGCGGGGTCGCGAGATGGCGCTGCGGGAACGCGCCGGCGACGCCGAACAGCAGGACGAGCCGCGGGCGGTGGGCACGGGTCGCCAGCTCGTGCGCCAGCGTCGTCGCCGCGGCCACCTTGCCGACGCCGAGCCGCAACGGCTGCAGGTCGGCGAGCAGGTCGGCTTCGGCCGCGGCCGCATGCACGAACAGGATCTCGCCGGCTGCGGGGATGCCCGCGCGGGCGCCGCTCAACGCGCGACTCCGCCGGACTTGCCCTTGGCCTGCAACAGCTGCTCGTAGGCGCCGTCGTCGCGGGCGAACGCTTCGGCGAGGCGTCGCCAGCCGTCGGCCAGCGCGGCGAAGCGGCACGCTTCGTCGCTGCTCGGCACGGCGCCGATCGGCTCGCAGCCGAGCCCGTCGATCGCGGTCAGCTGCGCGAGCAGCGCGTGGACGTTGGCCGCGCGGCGGCAATCGTCGCCGTCGGTGTAGTCGAGCTCCTGCAGGTATTCGACGGCAGCCAGGAACGAGCTGCGACCGTAGCGTTCGAGGCGCGCCGCGCGCCCCGCGACGAAGGTCGGCGCATCGGCGAGCTGCGCGACCTGCAGGCGTCGCTCCTCGAGGTCGTACGGGGTCTGCAGCCGTTGGCGATCGAGCTTGCCCAGGTCGAGCAGGCGATGCCGCTGCGCCAGTTCGCGGGCGAGGCGCTGCGCGTCGCCGATCTGTCGATCGACGTCGGCGGCGAGCCCGACCGCCCCGCCGTCGCGCGACGTCGCCGCGCGCTCTGAGCGCACCGTGGCATCGCTCCAGCTC
>CAYMRG010000331.1:0-6255 GCA_964392555.1 uncultured candidatus Brocadiaceae bacterium | reverse complement strand
ACATCGGCAGCACCGCCGAGGCCTACGCCGAAGGCCACTTCCGCTGCGCCGAGGCCGTGACGCTGCATCCTTACCTCGGGGCGGATTCGATCGCGCCATTCCTGAAGGCGTGCCACCCCGACCGCGGCGGCCGCGCGGTGTTCGTGCTGGTGCGCACCAGCAACCCCGGCGCGCGCGACTTCCAGGATCTGCGAATCGGCGACGAACCGCTGTGCGACGTGGTCGCCAGGGCGGTGACCGCGTGGGGCAAGGACCTGCCGCTGGCCGAGGGCTACAGCCCCGTCGGCGCCGTCGTCGGCGCCACCTGGCCCCAGGAACTCGCGCGGCTGCGCGCGCTGCTGCCGCACGCGTGGCTGCTGCTGCCCGGCGTCGGCGCGCAGGGCGCCAAGGTCCAGGACCTCGCCGCCGCCTTCGACCGCCGCGGCCTCGGCGCGCTCGTCAACCAGAGCCGCGGCGTGATGCAGTGCTTCCAGCCGACCGACGCAGACTGGCTCGACAAACTCGACGCGGCGGCGCGAACCTTCTCTCCCTAAAGTCGTAGCGTGTCGCACCCGCCGGCGAACCACCCGTGACCGCGACGCTCCGCCACATCTCCTTCCGCCGCCTCGGCACCTCCGAGGTCCACCAGCGCTTCCTCGAGGACGACCGCGACCTCGGCCAATTCCTCGGCATGCGCGCCCGCTCGGTCGAGGAGCTGCTGCGACGAGCACCGACCGGTGCCGGGCGCGTGCTGTCGCGCGAGCAGCTCGTCGGCGCGCTGACGGCCTACGCCAGGCGCCACGAAGCGCCGCCCGAAGCGCTCGCCGCCGCCGAGGCACTGCTCGATCCCAAGGTCCACGTCGTCGTCACCGGGCAGCAGCCCGGCCTGCTCGGCGGGCCGCTGTTCACGCTCTACAAGGCCGCGACCGCGATCCGCCTGTGCCGCGAGATCGAGGCCGCCGGCGGTCCGCGCTGCGTGCCGGTGTTCTGGAACCACACCGACGACCACGACCTCGACGAGGCCAACCGCCTGTTCCTCGTCAACCAGTCGCAGGAGGTGCAGCGCTACCGCCTCGACCTGCAGCGCACCAACGAACCGCTGCGCACGATCGGCGTCGGCCGCGAGGTCGAGAAGCTGCTCGCCGAGATCGATCCGCTGCTGCCGCAGAGCGAATACCGCGACCGCGTGCTCGCGCTGATGAAGCCGCGCCATCCCGACGAGACGCTCGGCGCGCAGCAGGCGCGGATCCTGTTCGACCTGTTCGGCAGGCACGGCCTGCTGGTCATCGAACCGCGCGATCTGCCGCCGCCGGCGTTCGAGCCGCTGGTCAAGTGGTGGGCGCGTTCGCACGAGATCCGCGATCTGGTCAAGGCGCGCGCCGACGACCTCGCCGACGTCGGCGTCGACGTCACGCTCGATCCGGCCGCGACGATGATGTTCGAGCTGACCGGCGGCGGGCGCGAATCGCTCGCCGACGGCGAGACCGCCGGCCGCGCGCAGGACCTCAGCCCCGGCGTGCTGCTGCGACCGCTGTGGCAGGACGCGTGCCTGCCGACGATCGCGTTCGTCGTCGGCCCCGGCGAACTGTCCTACCTGTGCGTCGTCGCCGGCATCTACCGCCTGCTCGGCGTGCCGCAGCCGGTGTTCGTGCCGCGCGCGTCGCTGACGCTGGTCGAGCCGTCGCTGCAGCGCCTGCTGGCGCGCTTCTCGCTCGACCTGCCCGATCTCGAACAGCCGCCCGAGAAGCTGGCCGAGCGCTTCCTGCAGAACAGCGAGGGCAGCGGCATCGAGGACGCGCTCGACGACCTGCAGGTCCGCCTGCGCACCGACCTCGAACGCATCGCGCAGCGCCTCGGCACGCTCGATTCGTCGATGCTCGGCGCGCTCGACCGCGCCCGCACCAAGTCGCTCGAAGAACTCGAGCGCCTGCAGCAGAAGGTCCGCAACTCGCGCCAGAACCGCGAGGGCACCGGCATCAAGCAATTGCGCCGCCTGTGCAGTTCGCTGCGCCCGCGCAGCCGCATCCAGGAGCGCGTGTTCGGCCCGATCGGCTACCTCAATTCGTTCGGCCCCGACCTCGCGCAGACGATCATCGACGCCGCCGACCCGTTCCGCATCGAGCACGGCGTCGTCGAACTCTGAGAGGCGGCGAACGTGAGGACCGTGACGATGAGCGACCCCGTGCAACCCGGTGACCTGACAGCGTGCGACGTGCTCGCGCTCGGCGCCCATCCCGACGACGTCGAGATCGCCGCCGCGGGCCTGCTGCTGCTGCTGCGCAAGGCGGGGCGCACCGTCGCGATCGTCGACGCCACCCGCGGCGAGGCCGGTTCGCGCGGCACCGCCGCCGAGCGCGCCGCCGAGGCCGCCGCCGCCGCGCAGGCGCTCGGCGTGGCCCAGCGTCTCAACCTCGGCCTCCCCGACACCGGCCTGCGCGTCGACGACGCCGCCTGCGACCTGCTGGTCGCCGCGCTGCGCACCGCGCGCCCGAGCCTCTTGCTCGCGCCGCTCGCCCGCGACGTCCACCCCGACCACATCGCGCTCGCCCAGCTCGCCGAGCGCGCGTTCTTCCTCGCCGGCCTGAAGAACCACCGCCCGCAGCTCGGTGCCCCGCACCGCCCGCGCCGCCTGCTGCGCTATCCCGGCAACGTGCCGGTCGAGCCGACGATCGCCGTCGACATCTCCGCGGTCGCCGAGCAAAAAGCCGCGGTGCTGCGGTGCTACCGCTCGCAGTTGGCGCCGCCCGATCGCCGCCACCTCTCGCAGGGCCTCGACGTGCTCGAACGCGCCGAGGTGCGCGACCGCTTCTTCGGCGCGCGGATCGGCGTGCGCGCGGCGGAGCCGTTCTGGCAGGACGGGCCACTGGCGGTGGGGGATGTGGGGTGGTTGTGAACGGTTGCCAGTAAGCACACCGATCCGATCCCCCCGTAGAAAACCCTCGCGCCGCGCCGCCCTTCGCCGCACCATCTCTTCGGGAGGCTCCCATGCAGCGGATCGCGGTCATCAACCAGAAGGGTGGCGTCGGCAAGACGACCACGACGGTCAACCTCGGCGCGGCGCTCGCCTACCGGGGCTACCGGGTCCTGCTGCTCGACATGGACCCGCAGGCCAACCTGACGGTGCACGTCGACAAGCGGCCCGACCTCGAGAGCCACACGCTGACGACGCTGCTGGTCGAGGACGCCAAGCTGCAGGACCTGGTGCAGGCGACGGGGCTGACCAACCTCTACGTCGTGCCGAGCGACACGTCGCTGGCGGGCGTCGAGCAGGTGCTGGCCAACCGCATCGGCCGCGAGACGATCCTGCGCGAAGCGCTCGAGGTGTTCCCCGGCGCGAACGAGTTCGACTTCGTGCTGTTCGACTGCCCGCCGTCGCTCGGCGTGCTGAGCGCCAACGCGCTGGTCGCGGCCGACTGGGTCGTGATCCCGATGCAGGCCGAATACCTGTCGCTGCAGGGCATGGCGAAGCTGCTCGAGGTGATCCAGCTCGTGCAGAAGCGGCTGAACCCGAGCCTGAAGATCGCCTGCGTGGTGCCGTGCATGGTCGACGCGCGCACCAACCTGAGCACCGAGGTGCTGCGCGAGATCGACACGCACTTCGGGCCGCTGCTGACGAAGGCGCGGATCCGCAACAACGTCAAGCTCGCCGAGGCGCCGAGCTTCGGCCGGACGATCTTCGAGCACGCGCCGGACAGCAACGGCGCGCGCGACTATGCGGCGTTCGCCGACGAGTTCGTGGCGATGATCCAGGCGGCACCGCCGAAGCAGGCCCCGCAGTCGACCCCGCTGTCGACCCCGGCGGCCAGCGCACCGACGCCGGCCGCCGAACCGCCCACACCACCGGCCACCGGCGAACGCGAAGCCGGCGCCTGACCGGGCTGGCCGGCGGCGCACGCTTCATGCCAAGGGTCGTTCCGGCCGATACCGGGCCAACGACCATGACCCGCCGCAACGAGGACATCGAACGGTTAACGACGCTGCTGGGGCAGTGTCTCGGCCGCATCGACGAGCGCGCCTACGACCTGCAGCGCCTCGCCGACGACGAAGAGGACTACGGCGCCGCCGACGCACTCGAGCACGAGGCCGCGACGCTGCAGGAGCTGGTTGCGGCGCTGATCGAACAGTCGACGCTGCCGGACCGTGCCGACCTCAACCGCTGCGTGACGTCGGCCGTGCAGGCCTGCCTCGACGAGCTGGGTCGGCCGGTGGTGGTGCGGCAACGTCTGACGCAGCGGCTGCCGCTGGTCAGCTGCAGCCCGGGGCAGGTCGCCCTGGCGGTCCAGCGCGCGCTGATGATCGGCCTCGGCCGCCTCGATGCGGGCGGCGAGCTGGTCGTGGCGACGCGCCGCGACGGCGAGTCGGCGGTGCTCGAGATCGAATGCCAGGGCAAGCGCCGGGACCGCCACCTGCACGAGCGCACCGCGACGTTGTGCGAGTTCATCGGCGACCTGCAGGGCACCTGCCGCGTCGACGAAGACCACAGCGGCACGCTGCTGCTGGCGATCGAGCTGCCGCTGGCGCTCGCCGCCGACGAACTCTGACCGTCACCGCGCCCGGCGCGCCGTTCCGGCCGACCGGCGGCGAACGGCAGGCCTGCCCGCGCGTATCCACCGGGTAGGATCCCCAGGCCCATGCGCATCGGCATCGTCTGTTACCCCACCGTCGGCGGCAGCGGCGTGGTCGCCACCGAGATGGCCCATGCGCTCGCCGCGAAGGGCCACGAAGTCCACCTGCTGAGCTACGACCGGCCGAGCCGCCTGCGGCGCGGCACCAAGGGGCTGCGCTTCCACCAGGTCGCGGTCTCGGCCTACCCGCTGTTCCGCTACCCGCCCTACGACCTGGCGCTGGCGACGCGCATGCTCGAGGTGCGCGAGGAGGCGCGGGTCGACCTGTTCCACGTCCACTACGCGATCCCGCATGCGGTCAGCGCCTTCCTCGCGCGCAGCATGTGCGGCGGCTGCCTCAAGTTCGTCACCACGCTGCACGGCACCGACATCACGGTGGTCGGCAGCGACCGCGCCTACCTGCGGCCGACGCGCTTCGCGCTCGACCAGTCCGACGCGGTGACCGCGGTCTCCAAGTACCTCGCCGACGAGACGCAGCTCGTGTTCGGCGTGAAGCAGAAGGTCGAGATCGTGCCGAACTTCGTCGAGGTCGAGCGCTTCAAGCCGAACGGCGGGCCGCGCTGGCACCAGCGCGCCGACGGCGAGCCGATCCTCGTCCACGCCTCGAACTTCCGGCCGGTGAAACGGGTCGCCGACATCATCCGTGCGTTCGCGCTGGTCAATGCCGAGCTGCCGTCGCGGCTCTGGCTGATCGGCGACGGGCCCGACCGTGAACACGCGCTGGCGGTCGCGAGCGACCTCGGCGTGCAGGAACGCGTCGACTACCTCGGCATGCGCGACCAGCTCGAGGACCTGCTGCCGCAGGCCGACCTGTTCCTGTCGGCGTCGGAGACCGAGAGTTTCGGCCTGTCGATGCTCGAGGCGATGAGCTGCGGCGTGCCGTGCGTCAGCACGCGCGTCGGCGGTGTCGAGGAGGTGCTCGGCGACACGGGCGCGCTGACGCCGTTCGGCGATCCACACGCGCTGGCCGCGGCGGCGCTGGCGATCCTGAAGTCGCCGGAGCGGCATCGGCAGCTCGCCGCCGCGGCGCGCGCACGCACCTGCGAACGGTTCGCGACGGACCAGGTGGTCGACCAGTACCTGGGGATCTACGAGCGCGTCATCCGGTGAAGCCGGAGCGGATCTTCTGCGACGCGAACGCCGGCTGTCCGGTCGAACCGGATGTGCTCGAGTGCTTCGTCGCCACCGAACGCGCCGTTCCAGGAAACCCGGCCAGCAGCCATGCTTCGGGTCGCCGGGCGCGCGCCGTGCTCGAGGCCGCCCGCGAACGGATCGCGAACGCTCTCCGGATCTCGGCGGACGACGTGCTGTTCACGAGCGGCGGCACCGAATCGGCCAATCTCGCTGTCCGAGGTCTCGGAAACACGACACTGCCAGTCCTGGTCTCGGACGTGGAGCATCCGGCTGTCCTGGAGGCGGCTGCCGTGCGCGGACGGCAAGCGTGGCAGGTCAGCCGCAGCGCGACGGCGATCGTGACGCGGCCGAGCAGCGCGGTCGGACTGCTGTGCCTGGCCCACGCGCAGAGCGAGGTCGGCGCGCTGCAGCCGATCGCCGCCGCCGCCGACCTGGCGCGCGATCTGGGTGTGCCGCTGTTCGTCGACGCCGCGCAGACGCTCGGCCGCGTGCCGCTCGCACCGCTGTTCGCGAGCGG
>CAYMRG010000330.1:0-6275 GCA_964392555.1 uncultured candidatus Brocadiaceae bacterium | reverse complement strand
CAGCGCCGGGTCGCGCAGACGCAGGTTGTCGTAGGTGATGCGCCGGCTGCGCGTCATCAGGTTGAAGACGAAGCGCTCCGGGCTCTGCTCCTGGTAACGCGCGCTGTTCTCGAACCACTCGAGGCTGGTCTGCGCGGCGCGCTGGATCTTCAGCACGTCGATGCGCCGCGCGTGCTCGTAGGCGGCGAGCGCCGCGTCGACCGCAGGCGCGTGCGTCGCGACGGCGTCGGCGAGCGCGATCGCGTCCTCCATCGCCAGCTTGGTGCCCGAGCCGATCGAGAAGTGCGCGGTGTGCGCCGCGTCGCCGAGCAGCACGACGTTCTCGTGGCGCCACGACTCGCAGCGGATCGTCGGGAACGTGCGCCAGATCGAGCGGTTGATCAGCAGCTGCTCGCCGGCGAGGTGCTCGGCGAACAGCCGCTCGCAGAACGCCGCCGACTGCGCTTCGTCGAGCTTGTCGAGACCGGCCTTGCGCCAGGTCTCCTCGCGACACTCGACGATCCACGTGCCGCGCCCCGCCTCGAACGGGTAGGCGTGCACCTGGAACAGGCCCCACTCGGTCGGCTGGAACACGAACGTGAACGCCGACATCTGCTTGGTCGTGCCGAACCACGCGAACTTGCACCTGCGCCAGTCGAGGTGCGGGCGGAACGACGCCTGGAAGCGATCGCGGACCTTGCTGTTGACGCCGTCCGCGGCGAGCACGAGATCGTGCGTCCGCGCGATCGTGTCGATGTCCGTGATCGTCTGCTGGAAGTGCAGCCGCACGCCGAGTTCGCGGCAGCGGTCGTGCAGGATCTGCAGCAGCCGGACGCGCGCCAGCCCGCAGAAGCCGTGGCCGGTGCTGGTCACCTTGACGCCGCGGTAGAACGTGTCGATGTCGGTCCAGTAGGCGAAGTTCTCGCGCACGCGCGCGAAGCTCTCGGGATCCGCCGTCTCGAAGTTGCCGAGCGTCTCGTCCGAGAACACCACGCCCCAGCCGAACGTGTCGTCGGGTTTGTTCTGCTCGAACACGTCGATCGCCGCCGACGGCATGCGCTTCTTCAGCAGGATGGCGAAGTAGAGCGACGCGGGGCCGCCACCGATGCAGGCGATCTTCATGGCTGGACTCGAAGAGGGGCGCGCCACTCTAGCCAGGCCCGGGCCCGGGGACGAAGGCGTCTTGGTGCGTAGAGCGACGTTCGCCGACGGCGGCACGGCGCCGTGCGCCGGCGCGGGATGGGGCTCAACCCCGGCCGAACTTGCGTTCGAGCGCCTGCAGGTCGTCCTGCCGGCCGACGATCATGATCAGGCCGCCTTCGGGCAGCGAGGTCTCCGGGGTCGCGAACACCAGCTCGCCCGGCGGGGCGCCGGCCTCGACCTTGTTGCGGTAGCCGATCACGGTCAGGTGGAAGCGATTGCGCAGGTCGAGCTCGCGCAAGGGCGCGCCGCTGAACTCGGCCGGGCAGGCGACCTCCATCATCGCCAGGCCCGAACCGAGCGACATCTCGCCGGCGACGAAGTCCGACGACACGGTCCGCGCCAGGCGCTCGGCCGCGTCCAGCTCGGGGATCAGCACCTCGAAGCGCTGGTCGCCGGCGAAGCCCTGGTCGATCGCCTCGAGCACACGCTTGTGGTTGGGGTCGACGGCCTTGATGACGATGTGCGGCACGCCGGCCTCGCGCACCTGCAACGCCGCGAGGATCGACGAATTGACGTGGTCGCCGAGGCTGATGATCGCCGCGTCGACTTCGCCGACCTCGCCGAGGAACGACTTCAGCGCCTCGGGGTCGTCGAGGTCGCCGGCGCCGGCCGTGTGCACGAGCGATGCGATCCGCTCGACGACCTTCTCCTGCCGATCGAGCGCGTAGACGCGCACGCCGTGCCGTCCCGAAAGCGCCTTGCAGACGTGCGTGCCGAACTTGCCGAGACCGAGGACCAGGATGCGCTTCATGGATGGCTAGCCGACGCAGACGTCGCTCTGGGGGAATCGTACCGCGGCGCGCCGCGCGCCGATCCGCACGAACGCGTAGAGGAAGCCGAGCGGCCCGATGCGCCCGACGAACATCGCCAGCACGAGCAGCAATTCGGCGTCCGGCGACAGGGCGGGCGTGATGCCCGTGCTGAGCCCGACCGTGCAGAGCGCGCTCGCCACCTCGAACGTCACCGCATCGAACGGCAGCCGCGGCTCGACGATCGCGACCGCCGCCGCGAGCACGGCCGCGGCGACCATCATGAACACGCAGATGATCGTCGCGTGCCGGATCGCCGACACCGGCACGGCGCGGCGCCCGATCAGCACCTGATCGCGGTTCAACAGGCGACTCCACAGCGCCGCGGCGAACACCCAGACCGCGGTGACCTTCATGCCACCGGCCGTGCTGCACGGCGCGCCGCCGACCAGCATGAACCCGATCTGCGTCAGCAGCGTGGCGCGGCTGGCCTGCCCGTAGTCGAGCGCCGCGAAGCCCGCAGTGCGCGTCGTGCTGCCGTGGAACAGGCACAGCAGCACCTGCTCGTTCGCCGGTCGGTCGGCCAGCAGGCCACCCCGCTCGGTCAGCCAGAACAGCAGCGCACCGAGCGGGATCAGCAGCGCGCTGGCGCGCAGGATCATCGACGCCGACATGTCGAGCGGCACCGAGTCGCCGCGCTGTCGCTTCACGAGCAGCGCGGCCGGGACGATGAAGCCGAGCCCGCCGACCAGCCACAGCAGCATCAGCGGCAGGCAGACCCCCCAGTGTCCGCCGTACGGCGCGAGGCCGTGCTCGAGGTTGTCGAAGCCGGCGTTGCAGAACGCGCTGACGCTGACGAACAGCGCCTTCCACAGGCCGTGTGGCTCGTGGATCTGCGGCAGCAGCACCAGCGCGCCGAGCAATTCGAGCGCCAGCGTGCTGCCGAGCACCATCGTCAGGGCGCGCCGCGGGTGGTAGTGGGAGACGAGGTCGCCGAGCGTCGACTGCAGCACATCGCCGCCGGCCTTGGTCTCGCCGCCGAGCGCGAGCAGGACCAGGAAGGCGAGCGTCATGATGCCGAGGCCGCCGACCTGGATCAGCGCCAGCAGGACGACCTGCCCGAACGGGGACAGACCGTTCGCGACGTCGACCACGGTCAGGCCGGTGACGCAGGTGGCGCTGGTCGCCATGAACAGCGCGCGCGTCCAGGTCAGCGGCACGTGACCGGCGACGACGGCGGCGTCGCGGCTGAGCAGCCAGCTGCCGAGCGCGATCGCGAAGACGAAGCCGGCCGCGACGAGCAAGGGCGCCCGCAACCACGGACTGCGCTTGCCCCCGGCCACGGTGACGACGGGGCTGTTCACGGCTGGCAGCGCGTCATCGGACCGGATCCGGAGCGCCGTGACAAGCGCGCAACCGGGTCGAACCGGTCAGCGCAGGCCGAGCCGCACCAGCAGCAGGCGCAGCGGCAACCAGAACACCGCCAGCAGCGCGCCGAGCGTCGCGCGGTAGCTGGCCGCGAGACCGCGCGCGACCGCGAGCGGATCGGCCTTGAGCACGCGCCGCGCCGCGTGCCCGGCCCAGGTCCACGGCTGCCACCAGACGACGCGTCGTTCGCGGCCGCGGTCGTCGACGGCCAGCGTCGGCGCGCCGAGCAGCAGCGCGACGAGGCGCAGCGGCTGGAACCGTTCGCCGCCGTGCCAGGCGACCGCGACCTGGTCGAAGCGTTCGGCCCGCAGCGCCCGGACGAACCGCAACTTGCCGCCCGGCGGCTTGTCGCGCCGCAGCTCGACGCCCGGGCTGCGATCGCCGATCCAGACGCGATCCTCGTCGTTGGCGAACGCCACCAGCGCCGCCGCGGGCCAGCGCGCCCGGCAGCTCGCCAGCAGCGCGACGGCCGCGTCGCGCTCGGCGGTCAGGAACACCGCGACCTTCACGCGCGACCTCCGAGCAGCTCGCCGTAGAGCGAGTCGTACTCGGCGACGACGCCGGCCGTGCCGTGCTTCGCCAGCGCCAGCGCGCGGCCCGCGGCACCGAGCCGCGCGCGCAGCGCCGGATCGCCGAGCAGCCGCGCGACCGCCGCGGCGAACTGTGCGGGGGCGTCGGCGATCAGGCAGTGCTCACCGTCGCGCGCCGCGGTGCCCTCACACGCGACGCGCGTCGCGACCACGGCCCTGCCGGCGGTCCACGCCTCGATCAGCTTGCCGCGCAACCCCGAGCCCTGGCGCAGCGGCAGCACGACGACGGTGGCCGCGGCCATCGCCGCGCCGAGATCCGGCACGAAGCCGGCGACCTCGACGCCCGGCAGTTCGCCGAGCGCCACCACCGCGGGCGGCGCGTCGCGGCCGACCAGGCGGACGCGCGCCGCGGGCACCTGCGCGCGCAGCGCCGGCAGGATCTCGCGGCAGAGCCATTGCGCGGCGTCGACGTTGGGGCCGTGGCGGAAGTAGCCGACGAACAGCGCGGTCGCCGGGGCCTCGGCGATCGCCGCGGTCACCGGCGCGACATCGACCTCGCCGCCGCTCGGCACGACGCGGCACGGCGGCACCGCGCGGCGTACGCCGAGGAACTTCGCGTCGGCGTCGGACAGTGCGACCATGCGGTCGACGCGCCGCAGCAGCACGAGTTCGTGCGCCGTCGCCTGCATCGCCCGCCAGCGCGCGACCAGCCCGCCGGCCTCGCGCGCCGCCCGCTGCGCGGCGAAGCCGAGCGACTCGTGGCACGTGTAGAGCCACGGCGCGTACTTCGGTGCCTTGTGCAGCAGGTGCAGCATCTCGACGTATTCGATCTGCACGAGCTCGTAGTCGACCGTCTCGAGCTGGCGCACGACCGCATCGCGCATCGCCGGCGCGCCGTAGTCGCGCCACAGCCGCGCCGGCACCCCGTGGTGCAGGTTGCCGGGCAGCGGATTGCGCACGCGCACCGCGGTCACCACCTCGATGCCTTCGGCGCGCAGCGCCGCGGCCGCCGCGCCGTCGTCGCCGGGCTCGACGAAGCCGAACAGCGTCACGCGGTGCACCTTCGCCTGCGCGGCGAGGCGACGGAACACGATCCACGAACCGTCGTAGCCGAGCCGCGGCAGCCGGGCGCTCAGCACCAGGATCCGCCGGCCGCGCTGCGGATCGGGCGGCACCAGCCGACCGAGCGCCGTCGGGTTGGCCGCGCGATGCGCCGCGATCGCCGCCGATTCGGCGAACACGCGACGATCCGAACGCACGTGGTGCAGCCGCGCGCGGCAACGTCCGATCAGCGCTTCGGGCAACCGCGGCAGCGCGCGCAGGAACGCGCGCACCTCGAACCAGTAGCCGTAGAGACGGCTGCGACCCGGCCGCCGGCTGCGCAGCAGCATCGACGCCGGCTGCAGCAGCGTCACCGCCGCGAACCCGCCCGGCGAGGTCAGGTTGCGCCACAGGAACAGGTGCTGGTTGCGGCGGATCATCGCGTCGACGAAGTCGTCGCCGAATGCCTTGCGGCTGGTGCCGCGGTGCTCGTGCAGCACCGAACCGTGCGCGGTGAACAACACCTGGAAGCCGCGTTTCCACGCCTCGTACGACAGCCCCATGTCCTCCATGTAGAACGGGTCGTAGAGCGTGTCGAAGCCGCCGATCGCGTCGTACATCGCGCGGTCGAACGCCGCGCTGCCGCCGCCCGCCCACAGCGTCGGCACGTAGTCGAGTTCGCGCTCGTCGCGGCTCGGCAGCACGTGCGCGAGCTTCAGCCAGCCGGCGCGCAGCTCGCCGCGCGTGCGCCCGGTCTCCTCGCGGCGCTTCGCCGGATCCTTGAAGAACACCTCGGCGGCGACCGCGAACACGCGCGGATCGCGCAGGCCGTCGAGCAGCGGCTGCAGGAAGCCCGGCTGCACGACCATGTCGTTGTTGAGGAACACCAGCACGTCGCGCGTCGCCGCCGCGACGCCGGCCTGGTTGCCGCGCACGAAGAAGCGGTTCTCGGGCAGCGCGACGATCCGCGCCCAGGGGTGCTCGGCCTGCAGCCAGGCGACCGTGCCGTCGGTCGAGCCGTTGTCGACGACGATCACCTCGTGGTCGCCACCGTGGCGGGCGACCTCGGCGCGCAGCGACGGCAGCAGCCCTTCGAGGTGGTGCTTGCCGTTCCATGTGACCGTGACGATCGATGCCGCATCGACGCGGCGCGCCCGCGGCTGCCAGGGCTGGCGCCGCAGCGCCGCGATCGGCCACCAGGCGAGATCGACCAGCGTCGTCAGCGACCACACCAGCACGGCGAGCAGCGCGACGACGCTGCCCGCCAGCAGGGCGAACGGTGGCAGCAGCAGCGCCGTCAGGAGCGAACGCGCCACGCCGGACCGCCGGTCACTGGACGGTGCCG
>CAYMRG010000329.1:0-6279 GCA_964392555.1 uncultured candidatus Brocadiaceae bacterium | reverse complement strand
CGGGTTGGTCAGCGTCACCGTCAGGCTGCGCGCGCCGTGCATGTCGAACGTGTAGGTGCCGTCCAGCAGCGGCAGACCGACCCAGTTGCCCTGGTTGCCCAGGCCCGCGGGCGACTCGTTCAGCGCGCCGGGGTAGTGATCCGGGACGATGAAGTCGCTCGTGTAGTTGCTGATGATCTCACCATTGCCGAACTCGACCGTTTCGGTGACCAGGCCGGTCACCGTGTCCAGCGTGTAGCTGCTGGTCGGAACGCTGGCCAGCGTGACCTCGTCGACCGAGACGCCGCTCGCGTGGGCGATCAGCAGGTTCGGCTTGTAGGTCGTGCGGAACTGCGAAGCGAACCACAGGCGGTTGCCCTGCACCCACTGGATGCGCATGTACTCGCGCGTCCCCGGCGTGCCGTCGTCGATGACGATGTAGTCGTCCTTGGCGAAGCCCGTGCTGCTGGCGACGTCGATGTAGTTCTGCGTCACCTCGGCGGTGGCGGCGAGCGTCGTGTGCGTCGTCGTGCCGGTGCGGCGGAACAGCGCCGTCAGGTCGCCGGTCACGTTCCAGTGCGGCGCGTGCGCCGTCGAGAACGTTTCACCGGTCGTACCGGTCGAGGTGCCGATCGACTCGTACCAGTAGAACGCCGGGAAGTTGACGGTGTAGGGCCCGTTGCCCGAGAACGCGCTCTGCGCGATGCGCTTGGTCGTCAGGATCTGCGGGTTGGTCGTCGGGCCCGTCAGCTCGCATTCGATGCGGCTCAGGCTGCTCGCGGCGATCGGGTTGCCGGCATCGTCCACCACCTGGAACGTGATGCCGACCTTCTCACCGGCCTGCAGCTTGCCGTCGCTGTTGCCGCCGACGTCCGCCAACGTGACGTTGAAGTGCACGCCGCTGACCACGTCCGGATCGACCAGCGGGTGGCGGTGCGCGTCGACGATGTCGATCGTGTTGCCGCTGACGCGGTGGCAATCCTTGCACGCGGCGTTGTCGAGCTGCGCCAGCATCGTCGAGCCGTTGGAGGTGTACGGGTAGGCCGGGTTCCAGTCGTCATGGCACGACTGGCAGGCGGCGATCGACGGCTGCGAGTAGATCAGGTCGCCCTGGGTCGGGGCCGCCAGCGGGCCGCTGCCATCCGGGTCGCCGTGGCACTTGTCGCACTCGATCGGACCGCCGCGCATGGTGTTCTCGAGGCTCTGCTGCGTCGAGGTCAGCGTCGTGTAGCCCGCATCACGCGGCATCGGCGTGTAGAAGGCCGGCCACGCCGGGAAGTTGACGTCGGAGAAGTCGTTGATCGAGTTGCCGTAGCCGACGATCTCGTACGGTTGCGGGGTCGCGTCATAGTTGCGCGAGCCGTTGCTGTTGGTCGCCACGCCGAGCACGGACGGCAGGTGCCGGCCCGCGTGGATCTTGTGGATCATGACCTTGAAGTCGATCGTCACGCCCGGCGTCCCGCCGGCGACCGTGGCGATGCGGTCCTCTGCACCCGCCGTGTGGCACAGCAGGCAGTTCGTGATCTTGTCGCGGTTCTCACCGTGCGCGCGCAGCTCGGTGTGGCACTGGTTGCAGTTGGCCAGCGTCACGACCTCACGCGGCTCGAGGGTCGTCGCGTCGCCGAGCAGGAAGTCGGCCGAGACGTTGCCCGGATCGCGCAGCAGGCTGCTGCCGACCTGGTAGTCCTTGCGCAGCTCGATGCCGACCGTGTAGGTGCCGGAGACCAGCGCCTGGCCGGTCAACTCGCCTTCGGTCAGGTCGTTCGAGTCGTTCAGCGGCGCCAGGTAGGCGCTCGGGATCGGCGCGGCGAATGTGTAGGTGTAGGCACCGACCGCGCGCTTCACCGACTTGGCGAGGATGTCGCTCTGTGACTCGATGACGCGCTGGTAGTTGTTGGTCGGCCCCGACACCATGATGCCGCCGCGGGCCATCGTCGACAGCTCGAGCGGGTCGCCGGCGGTCGTGGCCACCGTGAAGTCGACGACCAGCCGGTCGCCGACCACGGCCTTGCCCGAGCCGCGGCTGCCGCGCACGTCCTGGATGGTGACGACGACGCCGGGCAGGGCGTCTTTGGTCCCCACCACCGGCTCGGTGGCGATACCGAGGGGGGCGGGGTCATTGCTGTTGTGGCACGCGCCGAGCACCAGAAGGGCGCCGGCGGCGACCGTCAGGAAGCGGGAGGTTCCGAGGGGTCTCGCAGAGAAGGAGGGCTGCATGGCATGCTCCGAGTGTCCGGTGGGCATCAACGTGACATCCACGTGACGCGAACATCATGACCGCAGCCCCTGCTGCAAGGGATGCGGAAAATAGACCCATCTGCCGGGATCGAGTGCGTAGGCGGGCTAGGCCACAGGGAACCTGCACCACCGTCAGCGGTGGTGGCAGCTCGTGCAGGTGTGCCCGCCGTCGGGATGCGGCAGGTAGACACCGTTGCCGTGGCACAGGCGGCAGTTCATCGACGGCTGGTGGTCGGCCGGGATCGGCGCCGCGAGGTCGTGGCTCGGCGTCCCCTTGTGGCAGACGGCGCACTCGTTCTCCGCGACCGGCAGGTGGCAGCCGACGCAGTGGCGCTGCAGGGGCTCGCCGAAGCCACCGCGGTGGCTGCGCGGCCGCGTGATCTCGTGGCACTGCTGGCAGGAGTCCTGCGTGTGGCAGGTCGCGCAGCGGGTGCGGTCGATCTCGGCGCGCATCCCGTGCGTGCGGACGCGGAACTCGTTGTCGTGATCCTGCGGCGCGACCTGCTGGTGGCAACCCTTGCAACCGGTCGCGTCCTGGTGGCACAGCTCGCAGCGATCGACGCTGCGATCGCTGCCCATGCGCACGACGTCGCCGTGGCCACGCGACCACGCCGGCGCGTGGCTCGGCGGCCGCCAGCTGGCGTCGATCTCGCGGTGGCATTCGCTGCAGGCGTTGGCCTTGCCGTGGCGCGCGTGGCACTCCATGCACATCGGCTTGCTGGCGATCGGCGCCAGCGGCACGTCGTCCTGGTGCGCCACGTCGCCGTGGCAGTCCTCGCAGGCGTAGCCGACGATCGTCACGTGCCGCTGGTGCGAGAACATCACGTCGCCGACGAGTCCGCTCGCGGCGACCGTGCGGTACCGGCTGGCACCGTCGAAGAACGCGCCGACCCGCCGTTCGGGCGGCTTGTCGCCGTCGAATCGGTCGTGGCACGGGGCGCACACTTCCGGCGGCGGCATGCCGGGGCGTTCGGCGACGCGCACCGCGCCGTGGCAGAACGCGCAGGCGAGCTGGTTGTCGACGACGTGCACGCGGTGCGGGAACGACGGCTCGCTGCGGGCCGTCCGCGGCAGCGACAGACACGCCGAGACCGCCAGCCACGCCGTGAGCGCGGCCAGCCAGGGCCAACGCCGACTGCGCCGGTTGCCTTGGGTCAGAACTTCCATGCCACCCCCAACCGGAACACGTGGAACTCGTCCATCTCGTCGCGCTCGTAGTCGTAGCCGCCGTCGATGCGCACGGCGGCGCTGAGCTGGTGTTCGCCGTGCACGTAGAACGAACGCACGTGGACGCGTTCGCGGCCGTCGAACAGATCGTAGCGGAACAGGTCGTAGCCGCTGCCGAGCGCGAGCCGCAGCGAGCGGTCGGGCCGGTAGGCGAGCTCGCCGGTGACGGTGCGGAACGACTCGTCGGTGGCGTCCCACTGGCTGCCGGCCAGGGTCACGGACAGCCCCTTCGGCCCCCACCCGGTCCAGGTCACGTCGGCGTAGTAGCGTTCGAATTCGCGGTTGAACACCGTCGCATCGCCACCATCGCGCAACCGGCGCACGTCGCAGCCGAGCGCGGCCGTGAAGCCCTGCCACAGCTCGCGACTCAGCGACGCCTCGAGCTGGCGGTACGGGCTGTACTCGAACGCGACCTCGTAGAACGGATCGAGCTCGGTGACCTGCGCGCGCTGCGTCGTCAGCAGTTCGCGCCAGCCGATCGCCAGCGTCGTCGCGTCGTCGAGTTCGCCGCGCGCCCGCACGTAGAGGTCGCGCGGCTTGCCGTCGCGCCAGGTGTGCAGCCCGTGCAGCGCCACCGGCCCGACGTTCTGCCACCAGCGCACGCCGAGCAGGTCGTCGGTGCGCGCCTGCGACAGCCACTCGTCGCGCAGGTGCATGTAGTCGAGCCGCACGCGGCCGCCGTCCCACGGCGCGAAGCCGCCGTCGACGCCGTAGACGAGGTCGCCCTGCCGGCTCGCCTCGAACTGGTGCACCGGCAGACCGGCGTAGCCGCCGCCCCACACGCGCGCCTTGCCGAACCGTTCGCTTTCGGCGCGCACGCCGTCGAGCGACACCGGCGTCGGCGTCTCGTCGAGGTCCTGGCGGCCGAGGCGCAGCAGGTCGACGCGCGGCAGCTTGCGGAGGTCGGCGTAGGCCGCGTAGAGGCGGCCGTTCCAGCGATCGCCGAAGCTCTGGTCGAGCCCCTGGAACGGATCGTCGGCCTTGCGGCCGTCGAGGTCGCCGAAGCCGCGCGCGGCGAGGTGGAACGACAGCGGATCCTCGCTGCGGCCGACGTCGAGCGTGAGCCGCGCGACCAGGTCCTGGTCGCTGGTGCCGCCGCCGTGCCGGTAGCGGTAGCGCGCCGACAAGGTGCCCGACCACGGCAGATCGACGAGCGCCGGCGGTTCCAGCCCGACCAGCTCCGGCGGCACGCTGGCCGACGGGCCGGGCAACGGTTCGGGCGTGCCGCTGGCCGTCGGCAGCGGGGCGCTGCCTGGCTCGGTCGCCTTCGGCAGCAGGCGCTTCAGCGCCTCGGCCGCGGCCTTGACGGGGTCGATGACCGGATTGGGCGGATCGGTCTTGCCGGGTTCCTGCTTGCCGGGTTCCTGCTTGCCCGGTTCCTGCTTGCCCGGTTCCTGGCCCTGGGCGGCGGGCTGCGCCGGCGCACCGTTCGCCGGCACCCCCGGTTCGGGTGGCTGCTCCGGCGGCGCCACGGGCGGCCCCGCCGGCGGCAGCCCCGCGGGGCCGGGTTTCAGGCCGAGCCGTTGGCGCAGGATCTCGGCCGCAGCCTTCGTCGGATCGACCGGCGTGGCCGGCTGCGGCTGCTGGCCCTGCGGCTGCTGGCCCTGTGGCTGCTGTGCCTGCGGCGCCGGCGGAGCCTGCCACCGCGCCGCGGCCGCGAGCGGCGCGCCGCCGACCAGCGCGGCCGCCGCCGCGATCCCGAGACACGAACGCGGACGAGCGCGCATGTGGCCTCAGCGCTTGAGTCCGAACGCCTCGAGAACCGCCGGGTCCTCCTCATTCTCACTGAGAACGCTATGGCACCTGCTGCAGGTGTCGTCGCGCACCGGCACGCCGTCGGGCAGCCGCTTCGGCCCGAACACCGCGTTGCCGTCGGCCGACTTGTGCTCGCCGTCGTGGCAGCGGAAGCATCCGTAGTGGGTCGCCAGGTTCGGGTAGGCGTTCCAGCCGAGCTTGCGCTCCGGCCAGCAGTTGCGCAGCCAGATCGCCGCGACCTCCTTGCTGACGGCCTCGAGCCGGCGCCGCAGCGTCTCGTCGATGCCGCCGTCCTTCGCGTACTCCGACTGCAGGTTCTGCCGGATGCCGTCGGCGGCGTTCTCGCGGGTGTAATCGGCCTCGAGCGCCGCCAGTGCCCGCTTCTTCAGGAACGGCAGGTCGCGCGGCAGGATGCCGTTCGCGAACGCGACGTCGAGCGCATCGCCGGGCAGCTCGAACGCGTGCGCCGAACGGTTGTGGCAATCGTTGCAGTCCATGCGGCGCAGCTCGCCTTCGGGCGGCTTGTCGACGGAGTAGCCGGGCGCGGCGAACACCTGCTCGGTGCCGTCGGTGTGGAGGATGCGGAACCACGGGATGTGCATCCGCTCCTTGTCGGTGGCGACGTATTCGACCTTGGCGTCGGGGTGGACGTGCCAGTGGATGCCGACCGATTTGCCGTCGGGCCGGGTGCCGCCGGTGTTCATCAGCAGCACGTTGAAGAAGGCGGACACCTTCTCGTCGGTGCGGAAGTGCGACTTCAGCTTCAGCTTCGTGCCGAGGTACTTCTCGGGCCAGTGGCAGTGCTCGCAGGTGTCGCGCGCGTCGATCATGTGCTCGACGGGCGTCGGGATCGGCCGGCGGTAGTTGTCGAACACCACGCCCATCAGCTGCTTCGTGCCGTTGAGCTTGGCGCGGACGTAGCCCTCGGCACCCGGCGCGACGTGGCACGCGACGCACTCGACGCGCTGGTGCGGCGACCGCAGGTAGGTGTCGTATTCCGGCTGCATGACCTTGTGGCACGCCTTGCCGCAGAATTCGACCGAACTCATGTAGTGCACGCCGGTGTAGCCGATCGTGCCG
>CAYMRG010000328.1:0-6280 GCA_964392555.1 uncultured candidatus Brocadiaceae bacterium | reverse complement strand
TGGCCGATGCTGGTCGTGATGCCGGGCATCTTCGCCAACACCGCGTCGATCGCCGCGCGCACCTCGGCACGGTCGCGGCCCGGCGCGACGACGACCTCGATCTCGGAGCTGCTGACCGGCTCGGCGTGTTCGTCGCGTTCGGCGCGGCCGGTGCGGCGGACCACCGACCGCACGCCGTCGACCTGCAGGAGCTGCTGCTCGAGCCCGTTGGCCATGCGGTTGCTCTCGGCGAGCGCGGTGCCGGGCGGCGCCATGACGAACACCGTGAAGGTGCCTTCGTTGAACTCCGGCAGGAAGCTCGTGCCGTAGGTCGTCGACAGGCCGAGGCAGCCGAGCGTCACCAGCATCGTGCCGGCGAGCACGCTGCCGGCGTGGCGCAGGCACCAGCGCACGCTGGGTTCGTAGCGGCGCTTCAGCCAGCGGACGAGGAAGCCGTCTCTGTGCCCATCGCGGCCGGCCGTGACGCGCCGCAACAGCAGGTGGCACAGCGCGGGCGTCACGGTCAGCGCGACCAGCAGCGACGCGAGGGTCGAGACGATGTAGGCGATGCCGAGCGGGCGGAAGAAGCGGCCTTCGAGGCCCTGCAGGAACAGCAGCGGGACGAACACCAGCACGATCAGCAGCGTCGCGAACACCATCGGCGCGCGGATCTCGTTGCTGGCGGCGAACACGACCTGCAGCGCGCTGCGCCGGGTCTCGGCCGACCGGGCCGCGTTCTCTCGCAGGCGGCGGAAGACGTTCTCGACGTCGATGATCGCGTCGTCGACGAGGCCGCCGATCGCGACCGCGAGCCCGCCGAGCGTCATGACGTTGATCGTCTGGCCGGTCGCCCACAGCATCAGCAGCGCCAGCGCGAGGCTGAGCGGCAGCGCGGCCAGCGTCAGGAACGTCGTACGCACGTCGAGCAGGAACAGCACCAGCACGATCGCGACGAACAGCGTCGCGTCGCGCAGCACGCCGACGAGGTTGTGCACCGACACCTCGATGAAGTCCGACTGCCGCATGACGTGGCGGTTCAGCACCAGCCCTGCGGGCAGCGAACGCTCGACCTGGTCGAGCTTGCGGTCGATGGCGCGCGTGAGTTCGAGCGTGTTGGTGCCCGGCGACTTCTGCACGCTGAGCACGACGGCGCTGTGACCGCCGTCGGTCGCCGTGCCGCGCGCCGGCGCCGCGCCGAGCCGGACGTCGGCGACCTGGCCGATCGTCACCGCGCTGCCGTCGCGGTAGCGGACGACGGTGCCGGCGATGTCGGCGACCGAACGCACTCGACCGGTCTGGCGGATCGGCAGCTCCTGGCCCGCGACGTCGGGCAGGTAGCCGGCGCCGGCCGTGCTGTGCGCCGCGCGCGCGGCGGCGACGACGTCGGCGATCGACAGGCCGAACAGCCGCAGCTGCGCCTGACGGACGTTGATCTGGTACTCGGGCAGTTCGCCGCCGATCGCGACGACCTGCGCGATGCCGGGCACCGCGAGCAGGTGGTTGCGCAGGTCGAACTCGGCGTAGGCGCGCACGTCCATCGGCGTTCGCGAGCCGTCCGGCGACGACACCGACAGCAGCATGATCTCGCCGGTGATCGACGTGATCGGCGTGATCTCGGTGTGCGCGTCGGGCGGCAGCGCCTCGCGCACCGCGGCGAGCCGCTCGCCGACGACCGTGCGCGCGCGGTGGATGTCCTCGCCCCATTGGAACTCGACCCAGACCAGCGACAGGCCGATCGAGCTCGCGCTGCGCACCGTGCGCAGCCCGGGCAGACCGTTGACCGCGCTCTCGATCGGGAACGTGACGTTCTGCTCGACCTCGTCGGCGGCGAGCCCCGCGCACTCGGTCAACACGACGACGGTCGGCGCGTTCAGCTCGGGGAAGACGTCGACCGGCGTGCGCGGCACCTGGTAGACGGCCGCGGCGAGCAGCGCGAGCGCGCAGAACAGCACCAGGCCGGTGCGCCGCAGCGAGAAGGCGATCAGCTGCTGGAACATCGCGGCCTACTTGTGGTCCTCGGCGTGGAACGAGCCGTCGGCGTGGAAGTGGCCGCCCTTCGCCGCCGTCGCCGAGCTGGCGAGTACCAGCGCGTAGGCGCCGCGGACGACGACCTCGTCGCCATCGGTGAGGTCGCTGCGGACCTCGATCCAGCGGCCGTCGTCGACACCGAAGTGCGGCGCGATCCGCACGACCTGGTCGGGGTCCTTGGTGTCGCGGCGGAACAGCACGCGTTCGAGCCCGTCCTGCATCACCGCGGCGAGCGGTACGGCGAGCGCGCGTTCCCCGCCGGCGCGCGTTTCGACCTCGACGAACGCCGCGACGCCGGGCCGCGCCCAGTCCGGCACCTCGGTCGGCACGACGAACACCTGCACCGTGCGCTGCTGCGGGTCGGCTTCGAGGCCGATCTGCAGCGGCCCGCGCGCCGGCGGCAGCGGGTTCGCGCCGGCTGGACCCTCGCCTGGCGCGACGATCGTCGCGACCTCCCCGGAAGGCAGCGCGGCGAGGTCGCTCTGCAGCGCGCTGGCGCGGAAGCGCACGCCGCGCGGGTCGCGGACGGCGACCACGAGCGCGCCCGGCTCCACCCAGCTGCCGGAGGCGACCGGCAGGTCGGCGACGACGCCGGCCATCGCCGCGCGGACCTCGATCGCCGCCAGCGTGCGCCACAGCGACGGGGCGTCGGCCGCGGCGCCGGCCGGCGGTGCGGCGAGCGTGGCCACCGGCAGGCCGACCAGTGCGGCGGCGCCGGCCAGCAACAGGTCGAACTGCTCGCCGGCGGCGCGCGCGTGCGTCGCCAGCTCGCTGATGCGCACCTCGGCCTCGGTGTGCTGCTCGGCGGCCTCGGCGTGCTGCGCGTGCACCTGCGCGAGCTGCACGCGGGCCTCGGCGAGGTCCGGCGCGTGGCCGCCGAGGTCCTTCTGCATCGTCTCGAGCGTGGCGATCCGCTGTTCGAGCACCGTGACGGCGCTGCGCAGGCTCTGCTCGTGGGCATGGTGCGCCTCGAGCAGCGGCTGCAGCGCGTGCATGCGCGTGGTCGTGTTCAGCACGTCGACGGCCAGTTCGCCGAGGTCGCGCTGCAGCTTGCGCCATTCCGGCGAATCGATCGTGTAGAGCACGTCGCCGGCGGCGACCGGCTGCAGCGCCTGCACGCGCAGCGTCACGCGGCCGGCGACCGGCGTCACGTGGTCGGCGCGGGCGGTCGGCAGCAGTTCGAAGCTGCCGGGCAGGCGCAGCGTCGCGGCGACGCGCCGCCGTTCGACGGTCGCGAACGTGATGCCGAGGTTCTGCCGCACCGCGGCGGGCACGGCGATGCGGTTGGTCGGCGCCGCCGCCGGTTCGTGGTCGTGGTCCGGGTCGGCGCCGGCGTCGTGCCCGCAGCCGGTCGCGGCGAACAGCGCCAGCAGCGCCAGGATCTCGAGGCAACGCGTCATCGGCATCATCGGGTCGTCTCCGGCAGGGGCGGCCGGCCTGCGCCGGGCTCGCCGAACAGGGCGTCGAGGGCGATCGTCGCTTCGGCCTCGGCGAGCTCGGCGTCGATCGCGGCGCCGCGCGCGGCGTGCGCGCGCACCAGGGCATCCAGGATCAGCAAGGGCTCGAGCCGGCCCAGCTCGGCGAGCCGGCGGCCGTCGGCGAGCTGCTGCTCGGCGAGCGGCGTCAGCGTCGTGGCGCGTTCGCGCCGCGCCCGCGCGGCGGCGAGCGTGGCCGCGGCGTCGGCGAGGTCGTGGCGCAGCTCCTCGTAGCCGACGCGCAGCGCCTCGGCGGCGAGCTCGCGCTCGGCCGCGGCGCGGGCGATCGGGCCGTCGTTGCCGGCCAGCAGCGGCAACGGCAGCGACAGGCCGAGGGCGACCCGCGGTTGCGCGTCCTCCTCCTGCCAGCCGGGCGACAGCACGAGGTCGGGCCATTGCTTGCGCACCTCGAGCGCGAGCGCGGCTTCGGCGGCGTCGTGCGCGCGCTGCAACGGCCACAGCCGCGGGCTCGTCGTGAGCGCCGCGGCCGCGTCCGGACCTTCGGTCATGCGCCGGGACACGTGCAGCGTCGGCACGAGCTGCAGCGGCGCGTCGGGAGCCAGGCCGAGCGCGCGGCGAACGTGCCGTTCCGCCTGATCGGCCGCGACGCCGAGGTCCGCCGCGTCGCTGTCGCGCTGCAGGCGCTCGAGCTCGAACGCGCGCGCCGCGAGCTGCGTGATCTGGCCGGCATCGGCCAATCGCTGCGCGATGGCCGCCAGTTCGCCGAGCTGTCCGGCGAGTTCGCCGGCGAGCCGGTGGTGGGCCGCGGCGGCGCTCCAGCGCACCCAGGCGAGCGTGAGGTCGCGGAGTGCGTCGCCTTCGCCGAGCCAGGCGGTGGCGAGCGCCTCGTCGCGCCGCGCGGCCGCGAGCGCGCGTTCGCCGCCGAGCCGGCCCGACAGCGGCAGCGTGATCGCGAGGTCGGCGGCGGCCAGCCACCGGTGCGGCACCTGCTCCAGGATGCGCGCGAAGTCGGCGCCGAGCACCGGGTCCGGCCAGCGCCCGGCGTGGTCGGCGGTCGCCGTGGCGACCGCGACGTGCGCGCGCGCGAGTCGGCACGCCGGCGCGAACAGCAGCGCGACGCGCCCGGCTTCGGCGAGGTCGAGGCCGTTCGCGAGGTCGAACGGCGTGTCGTCGTCCGCAGCGCCAGGGGGCTTCGCGTCCGCGGCGCGACGGGCCGCGAACGCCGCCGCGTGCGCCGCCAGGTCGACCGGCGCGGGTGTGTAGGTGTGGCAGGCCGCGGCCAGGGTGGCGGCCGCGAGCAGC
Source organism: uncultured candidatus Brocadiaceae bacterium (assembly GCA_964392555.1). Lineage (GTDB taxonomy): Bacteria > Planctomycetota > UBA1135 > UBA1135 > UBA2386 > CAYMRG01. The sequence goes on along the minus strand of CAYMRG010000328.1, from coordinate 1,535 downwards.
GTGGCTGCAGGGCGAAGGGACATCGTTGCGGTGGGTGGCGGAGCGGGCGCGACGGCGCCGGGGAACGCAGGGGCCGTGGACCTCCCGGTCCACGGGCGCGGGTCGTCGCGGCGAACGCGACGACCGTTCCGCTCACAGCAACAGCAGGGTCGTGGCGCGCAGCCACGGCGTGCGGGCGACGCGCGGCGGGTCGGCCGTCGGCGGACGTGCGATCGCCACCAGCTCCGGCGTGTGACGCCACGGCGTCCAGGCCGAAGTCGGGTCGTCGGCCAGGTCGGCGATCGGCGGCGGCGCGTAGGCGACCGGCAACGGCACGGGCGCCAGCTCGATCGCGAGCCGAGCGTGGGCACCGGTCGGGGTGTCGCCGCGCACCGTGCTCGCGGCCGAGGCGCCGTCACCCGTTGCCTCGCCCTGGTGCGCCTCGCAGGCGCATGCGCCGACGATCGCGAGGTGGCCGTGGTCGTCGTGCTGGCAGTGGATCAGCCGTCCGGACAGGCCGCTGGCGAGCAGCCACATCGTGGCCCAGGCCAACGCCATCAGGATCTTCGGGCAGCGAGCCATTCCGTCGGTGGTATCGGCCGCAGCCGACGCGTGGCATGACTGTGGCCGTGGCTGGGGGAGCCGTCAAGCGGGCCGGCGACTGCTGGAAGAAGTGGGGAAAGGTCCCTTCTGCCGGGTGGCTCCCGGTGCTCCGATGACGGCATGAGCCAGCGTCTGATCCGGTTCGGCGCCCTCGCCTCGCTCGCGGCTGCGGCCGCCGGCTGCACGCTCGGACGGCCGGACGTCGTGCCGTTCCGAGGGCCGGCGCCCCGGTCGGTGCTCGTGCTGCCTTCGGCCGGTGACCTGCGGCTGGGGCTCGCCCGGGCGATCGCGGCGCGCGGCTACCGCACCCCGGCCGACGCGGTCGGCGAGCGCATGGTGGTCGATGCGGGGCTGGCGCCGCCGACGGGGACCGCCTGGGACGTCGAACGCATCGGCCGCGAGCTGCAGGTCGATGCGGTGCTCGAGCTCGAGGCGCGCGACTTCACCGCCAGTGGCGAGCCGCTGGCGCGGGCGCGCTGGGATCTCGTCTGGCGGTTGCGCGCGACGCGCGATGGGGCCGTGCTGTGGCAGTTCGACCACCATGGCGCGTGGACCCGGCCGCGCGATTCGTCGGACCCCCTGCGGCCGTTCGACGCCGAACCCGAGCCGGTGCCGTTGTTCGAACGACCCGAGCCGGTCTTCCGCAGCGCCGGCGAACTCACCGAGTGGCTGCATCGGTTGGCGATGGCGCACCTGCCGGAGTGCCCGCCCGCGGCAGCTGGTGGGGCATGAGGCTCGTCTGCCAGGCGATCCCGGGCCTCGCGCTGCAGGCGTGTTCGGCCGAACTGCCCAACGCGCTCGGCGACCTGCCGTCACCGGCCTGGCTGCAGGAGCTGCTGCGGCCCGACGCGTCGGCGCCGGTGCGCGCCGACGAAGCGCTGCGGCCTGCGGTGCGCGACCTGCTGCGCGGCCACGGCGACCGGCCGACCGGGCGCGGCAAGCCGTCGTCCGAG
>CAYMRG010000327.1:0-6281 GCA_964392555.1 uncultured candidatus Brocadiaceae bacterium | reverse complement strand
GCAGGGCCTGGGTGAAGAACCGTGCGTCAGCGACGGCACGGCGCCGGGCACCGGCATCCTCGCCGACGTCGCCGCGAACCACGGCGACACCGACATCGCCGAGCTGCTGCCGTTCGCCGGCAACCTGTTCTTCCGCGCGGCGACGCCGCAGTTCGGCGTCGAACCGTGGCTCAGCGACGGCACGGCCAACGGCACGGTGCTGCTGCGCGACATCAACCCGGCCGGTGGCAGCTCGTCGCCGGCCGACGCGGTCGTCTGGAACGGCGCGCTGTGGTTCGGCGGCTTCTGGCCCAACGCGGGCCTCGAGCTGATCCGCTCCGACGGCACCGCCGCGGGCACGCAACTCGGTGTCGACGTCGCCGTCGGCGGCGGCAACAGCGGTCCGCGCAAGCTGACACCGGTCGGCAACCGGATGTTCTTCACGGCGACGCGCTCGGCGGGCGTCGAGCTGTTCGTCACCGACGGCACCGCCGCGGGCACGCAGGAATTCGACCTCTTCGCCGGCAACAACAGCAGCTTCCCCGAGCACCTGACGCAGCTCGGCATCCGCATCGTGTTCGCGGCGAGCGACGCGACGCACGGCGTCGAGCCGTGGGGCAGCGACGGCACCGTCGCCGGCACGACGCTGCTCGCCGACTGCCTGCCCGGCACCGGGGCCGGTTTCACCGACGGCTTCGCCGTGCTCGGCGGCCGCGCGTTCTTCGCCGCCAGCACGCCCGGCACCGGCAGCGAACTGTGGTCGACCGACGGCACTCCGGCCGGCACCGCGCTGTTTGCCGACCTCGTCCCCGGCAGCGGCCCGTCGAGCCCCAACGGCTTCGTCGTCGCCGGCGGCCGCATCTGGTTCCGCGCGTTCGTCAGCGGCCTCGTGACCGCGCTGTGGGTCAGCGACGGCACCGTCGCCGGCACGCAACCGGTGCTGACGCTGCCCGGCGGCATCGCAGCCGAGATCCTCGACATGGTGCCGAGCGGCAACTCGCTGTGGTTCGTCTGCGACGACCGCGTGCACGGCCGCGAACCGTGGTTCAGCAACGGCACCGCCGCGGGCACCCACCTGGTCACCGACCTGGCGCCCGGCTACGCCGACGGCGTGCGCGCCGGCACGCTCGCCGACGCCGGCAACGGCTTCGTCGCGTTCGCCGGCAGCGACGACGGCGAAGGGCTGCAGCTCTGGCTGTCGAACGGCCAGCCCGGCGGCACGCTGCCGCTCGGCCACTTCGGCGCGACCGCCGGCGCCGGCGCGGCGAGCATCGATTCGCTGCTGACGATCGGCGACCGGTTGTTCTTCGTCGGCGACGACGGCGTGCTCGGCCGCGAACCGTGGGTGTTCACGCTCGCCGGCAACAGCGGCGCGCTGGCGCAGAACTACGGCGCGAGCCTCTGCCCCGGCACCGCCAACCGCACGCCGCACATCGCCGCGCTCGGCCTGCCGCAGCTCGGCAATGTCGGGTTCGCGATCGACGTCGACAACGCGCTGGCGACGACGCTCGCCGTCTGCGTCGCCGCGCCGGCGCCGTCGCTGTTCGCCGTCGACGGCTGCCGCATCCTGCTCGCGCTGCCACTGACCACGCTGCCGACCGTCGTCACGGATGCCGTCGGCCACGCGCGCACGGCCCTGCCGATTCCCGCGGATCCCGCGCTCGACGGCATGCAGCTGTTCGCGCAGTACGCGGTGTTCGATGCCGCCGGCCCGCTGTTCGGCGGCTTCGCGCTCAGCGAAGGGCTCTGGCTGCGCATCGGCCAGTAGCGCGAACCAGCTAGTTCACGCCGACCTGGCGGTCGACCTCGTAGCGGAACAGGTCGTCCTGGTTGGCGCGAGACCATGGCACGGCACGCGGAAACACGGGGCGCACGGTCACGGTCGCCACGCCATCGGCGCTCCCAACGCCCTCGCTGTTGCGATCCCAGGGCACATACTCGATGCGGACGCCGGGCCCTTCGCTCTCGGGCTGCGGCGTCGCCAGCCCGTTCACGAACTCGTTCGTGCGACCGTAGCGCATCGTGCTCTCCCGCAGGACCTGGTTGACCTCCGCCCACGTCGACGTCGCGCAGCCATCGACCCGCACCGGTCGACCGGGCAGCTCGAACCAGGTCGGCGGAAGTTGTTCGGGAGCACGCCGAGGAACGCACGTGAAGACCGCGGTGAAGCCGAGGATGGCGCTGGCGACGACGGTGACGAGGGTCTTCATGGAGTTGCCGCCTGCACGATGGCAGGCCCGCTGCGGAACCGGGCGAAGTGCTGGCCCAGCAGTTCGCCGGTGAGGATCGCGAGGACGAGGCTCGCCCAGGTCGACGCCACGTAGTTCGTGTTCGCGTCGAGGCCGATTTCGTGGAGCAGCCGATGGATCGCGCGGAACGACAACGCCGACAGGATCAGCGCGTAGGAGCGGACCATCCAGACCACGTGCGAACGGACGTCGCCCCGCCGGATGGCGCAGATGCCGAGCGTGCTGGTCACGACGAACCACAGGCCGAGCAGCATGAACCCGAGCTGGCCCGCGACACCGCCCTTGGCGAAGGCGGCGAGGTAGAGGCCGGTCGGACCGACCCAGCCGAGCGCAGCGACGGCGTGAACGCGGCCCGCGGCGCGATGCAGGGCCGGGCGCCCGCCCGCGAGGCCGTTCCACAGCAGCAGCGGACCCGTCGCAAGGCATGCGATCCCGCCCGCGACGTGCAGGTAGAAGCAGGTGCGCCAGACGCGGTTTGCGGTGACCTCGGGGCGTTCGCGCAGGAATGCGAACCGCGGGTCGAACGTGAGATACTGCGCCGTCTGGGCCATCAGCGTGAGCGAGGCCGCGACGACGACGACACAGCCCGCCACGAGCAGCATCCGTAGCCACGCCGGGATTCTCCGCGCAGCGCCGATGTCGCGCGGGATCACGGTCGCCGCGTCGTCGCATCCGCGCCGACGACCTCGTAGGTGCAGTACGCCACCGGATGCCGATCGGCCCAGAGCACCCGCGCAGGCACCCGTTGCCGTACGATCAGGCGTTCGACCTCCCCGGCACGCTGTGCAGGCTCGTACTCCAGAGGGATGTCGGCGACCCAGACCTGCACGGCCTCGCTGCCCTTGGCACGATGGCTCTCGTGCAAGGCGGCGCAGGCAGTCATCGCCTGGCGGGCGAGCACCTCGTTGACCTGCTGCCAGTCCCCGACCGGCACCCGGTCGATGGTGCGGGGGTGGCCGTCGAGTTCGAACCAGCCCTCCCGCTCGAACCGAGGCCAATAGCGGCACACGCAGGCCAGCGCACTCGACGCCAGGAGGCTCAGGATCGCCGACGCTGCCGGTCTCATTTCGATGTTCGCCGAGCCGGCCACGCGCCGACCGTCGCATTTCGCATCGTCCGCAACGGGACCTGGCTTGAGCGCTTCCCGCCGAACCGACGCGTCAGTCGCCGAGCGCGATGATGCCGAGGCGCGACAGCGCGATGCCGCTCGGCGACGTCGGCTCGAACGCCAGCGCCTGCAGCGACAGGCTGTGACCGCGCAGCGGCGCGAAGAACGGCACCGCCAGCGGGAGGTCCAGGCTGCCCGAGAACTGGCCCGAGATCCCGGCCCACAACAGCGCCGGGTCCACCGTCACTTCGCACGGCGCCGGGGCAGCCGCCGCGTCGAGCTGCAGGCCGACGACGACCAGCGCCCCGAAGGTGTGCGTGAACACCGAGATGTAGCCTTGGTTGCCGAGGATGACGCTCGGCAGGAACAGCTCCGGACCGTTCTGGCCCCAATGGCCCGGACCGCAGCCCTGACCGGTCTGGGACCAGCCGACCTCGTGGGTCGGCTCGAGCCGCCAGGTGTCGCCGAGCACGTTGCCCAGCGCGTCGCGGCCGCCGAAGGCGACCGCCGACGCGACCAGGTGGAGGCTCGCCGCGTGGTAGAGCAGGTCGGCGACCGCGGTGTCGGTCCGCGGCGACATCGGCGCGATCTGGCCCTGCGCGAACCAGGTGCCCGCGGCGTCGCGTTCCCACAGGTCGTCGCGCGGCCCGAGCGCGTCGGCACCGCCGACGAACAGGTAGCGGCGGCGTTCGAAGCCGACGTACGCCGCCGCCGCACCGGTGGCCGCGAACGGCGCGTTGCCGAGCGACGTCCACGCCTGGCCGTCGAACTGCCAGACGTCGTCGAACACGTTCGTGTCGTCGGTGCCGCCGAACAGCAGCCAGCCGCCCGCCGACGGCAGCAGCCGATGGCCGGCGCGCGGCGACGGCGCGATCGGGGTGGCGACCTGCTGCCAGTCGCCGTTGGTGAACAGCCACGTCTCGCCGTTCACGCCGGAGCTGGTCCGCCCGCCGAACAGCAGCGCGGTCGTCGCGGTCGCCCAGTCGTAGGCGAGCGCGTGGTCGCGGCGCGGCGACGGCGCATGCAGCGGCTGCAGCTGCTGCCACGAACTGACGACCGTGCCGCCGGGCGGCGTCGTCGACCAGTTGGTCGTGAACTGCCAGGTCTCGCCGTTCGGCTGCCCGTTGAGATCGGCGCCGCCGAACAGCAACACGTCGTGGATCGCGGTGTCCCAGGCGAAGCCCCAGCGACCGGACGGCGCCGTCGCCGTCGGGAGCTGCTGCCACGTCCCCGGCGCGCCGGCGGTCCCGCTCGCGTAGACCCAGGTGTCGGCGAACACCTGGGTCTGGTCGCGCCCACCGAACACGATGGCCCAGCGGGTCATCGCGTGGCCGTAGCGCGGCGCCGGGTGGGAACCCGTGTTCATCGCCTGCCACTGCAATTGCGCGGCGAGCGGCGCGACCGTGAGGCCGGCGGCGATCAGGAAACGCATGGAGAACGTGGCGATCATGGCGGTCCTTCGAGGGTCAACGTGAGCAGCGGCGGTTGGCCAGCGGCGGGAACGTCGAGTTCGCCGTTCGCTGCCGCACCGTGCGTGGCCTCGGCGCGCACGGTGTAGTGGCCGGGGGCGATGTGTGCGTGGAGTCGGGCTTCGCGGTCCGGGCGCGCGCCGCGCCCGCGCGCGGTGCGCGTGACCAGCGACCCGTCGGCGCCGGTGATCGTCCAGAGCACGGTCAGCTCGATCGCGGGCCGCGCCGGCCGCGCGGCGATCCGCACCATCGTCGTGGGCACCTGGATCGGCACGTCGACGGCGGGTGAGGTGACCCGGACCAGCCGTTGCGCGAGCACCTCGCCGCCACCGGAGATCGTCACGCGCCACGTGCCGAACGGCACCGCGCATTCGGCGCTGCCGCCGCGCACCATCGCGAAGCCGACGATCGCGGCGCCGTCCTCGGACGACACCGCGACCTGTTCGGCGGCGGTGCCTTCGCCGAGTTCGATGCGCAGCGTCGCGAGCTGGTCGGCGACGATCGCGCCGAGATCGGCGACCTCGTTGGCCGCCAGCGTTACATCGCGCCACGCGGTCCAGCGGTCGTTGCCCTGGGTGAACAGGTGGTAGCGGCCAGGCGGCACGCCGACGACCTCGAAGCCCCCGTCGGCGCCGACTGCGCCGCCGAACTCCTCGCCGGTGCCCGCCTGCAGCAGGCCGACCCAGCGCACCGGGGCGTCGACCAGGCGGCCGCGCAGGCGCGCGGTCGGCGCCTTCGCGATCGGCACCGTGAGCGCCAGCTCGGTCGCGGCCGGTCGCACGCCGAGCAGCCGCAGCAGCGGCGCGTAGCCGCTCGTCTTGGGCGGTCGCAGGGCGACGTCGCAGACCTGCGAACCCAGGCCTTCGAGCACGAAGCGCCCATCGGCCGCCGTGGTCGCGCGCACCGGCCGCGTCGCGAAGCTGCGCGCCTCGACCAGGTAGCCGGCCAACGGCGTGCCGTCGGCGACCGTCGCACGCCCGGACTGCGAACGACCGTGACCGAGCGTCGGTGACCATTCGATGTCCTGGCCGTCGTCGATCCGCAGGTCGGCATCGGCCCAGCCGACCTCGCCCACGTCGACGCGGACGAGCACTTCGCCGACCGGGACCCCGGTCAGGAGGTAGCGGCCGGCACCGTCGATCAGGCAACGCGGCAGGCACCAGGTCGGCGTGGTCGGCGCGGCGGTGAAGCCACCGCCGATCGCCGCGACCAACCCTCCGACCGGCACCCGTTCGGTGGCCCGGACCACGCCGTGACAGCGCGCGCCGCGCCGCAGCACGAACTGCGACTCGCCACCGGCGACCAGATCGAGGCCGCGCTGCACGCCGACGCGATCCGCCGCCCGCACGTAGACCTCGGCATAGCCCGACGGCGCCTGCGTGCAGACCCCGCGGCCCGCGGCGTCGCTGTTGCCGGTCCAGGGCGGTCGCATGCGACACGCCATCGCCGCGAGCGTCTGCGGCGCCGGCGGCAGGC
>CAYMRG010000326.1:0-6333 GCA_964392555.1 uncultured candidatus Brocadiaceae bacterium | reverse complement strand
CCGGCGCCAGCGCCAGCAGTTGCGCGCCGATCGCGAGGTGCTGCTGGACGAGCGTCGCCAGGCCGTCGCCGGCCAGCGTGCGCAGGAACGCGGGATCGCTCGCGAGGGCCGGAGCGGGGCAGATCGGCAGACTCATGCGGCACCTCCGGACGCGGCCGGCGTCGCCAGCGCGGCGTTGGTGTCGACCGGTACCAGCCGACCATCGCGCAGCGCGATCGTGCGGTCGACGTGGGCGAGCAGGCGCGGGTTGTGCGTGATCAGCAGCACCGTTCGCTCGCGCAGGTGGGCCAGCAGTTCATTGCACAGATGCGCCTCGGCGGCGCTGTCGAGGCCGGTGGTCGGTTCGTCGAACACGTAGACGGCGGCGTCGCGGACCAGCGCGCGGGCCAGCGCGATGCGCTGGCGTTCGCCGCCGGAGAGCTCGGCGCCGCGCTCGCCGACTCGCGTGTCGAGCCCGTCGGGCAGGTGCGCGGCGAACGCCTGCACGCCGGCCAGCCGCGCCGCAGCAGCGACCGCCGCGTCGTCGGCGTCGGGGCGGCCGAGGCGGATGTTGTCGCGCAGCGTGCCGTCGAACAGCACGGTCTCCTGGAACACCAGGGCGATCCGCGCGCGCAGCTCGACCGGGTCGCAGTGCCGCACGTCGACGTCGTCGAGCAGCACCGCACCGGCGTGCGGGTCGCGCAGCCGCGGCAGCATCGACACCAGCGTGGTCTTGCCGGCGCCATTGCCGCCGACCAGTGCGATGTGTTCGCCCGGCTGCACGACCAGGTCGGCGCCGCGCAGGACGCCGCGCCCGTCGGCGTGCGCGAAGTGCACGTCGCGGAAGGTCACCGCGCCGCGTGACGCGCCGAGCGGCACCGGGTCGCGTGGCGCGGCGAGCCCTTCCGGCGCATCGAGCAGGTCGAGCACGCGTTCGCCGGCGGCGGCCGCCTTGACCATCGCCGCGCTGCGGCCGAGTCCCTTGCGGATCGGGCGGTAGAACGAGCGCACGTAGGCGAGCACGGCGATCAGGTCGCCGGGCGTCAGCGCGCCGGCCTGGACGCGGGCGACCCCGAGCCACAGCACCAGCGCCGTGCCGAGCGCGAGCGCGACCTCGGTGGCGAGGCCGAGCCGACCTTCGAGGCGGGTCGCCTGCAGGCCGGCCCGCGCGCTCCTGCGGTTCTGCTTGACGAACGCGTGCGACGCGGTTTCCTCGAGCCCGTAGGCCTGGATCAGCGGCACCGCGGCCAGCGTCTCGTGCGCCGCGGTCGCGAGCTGACCTTCCTTCTGCCGCTGCTTGCGCGCCGCGCGCCGCAGCCGCGCCGAGACCAGCGCCATCACCACGGCGATCGCCGGCATCACCACCAGCGCGGCGAGCGCGAGCCGCCAGTCGACGAGCAGCATCACGACCAGCGTGCCGACCAGCACGAGGCCTTCGCGACCGAGCGAGAACAGGCCGTCGACCAGCAGGATGCGCAGGCTCTGGGCGTCGCCGCAGAGGCGCAGCAGCAGATCGCCGGCGCGATGGCGTTCGTGGAACGACAGCGACTGGCGCAGCACGGCGTCGAGCGCGTCACGCCGGACCTTGCCGATCGTCCGCTGGCCGGCGTCGGCCAGCCACAGGTCGCGCCAGTAGGCGGCGGCGCCGCCGACCAGCGCGAGCAACACCAGCGAAGCGACGACCACCGTCGACAGCGTCGCACTGTCGCCGCGCCAGCTCGCCGGCAGCAGATGCCAGTGCTTGCCGAGCAGGACCTGGTCGATGACGACCTTGAGCGGCCACGGCTTGGCCAGTTCGGCCAGCACGACGACGACGGTCAGCGCGACCGACGCCGCGAGCTTGCCGCGGTGCGGACGCAGGTAGGGCAGCAGCCGGCGCCAGACGCCCAGCGCCTGGCGTGCGCGCGCGAGGAAGCGCTCAGCCACCGGCGACCTCCGCGGCGAGGGGGCGCTGCGCCCGCCCGGTCAGGAGCTGGTGGACGTGCCGGGCCTTGTGCGTCCAGTCGAGCTCGGCGACGAGCCGTTGGTCGATGCCGTGGAGGGCCGCCTGCCGGCCCGCGGCGAACACGCGCAACGCCGCCGCGACGAAGTCGCAGACGTCGTCCGGCGCGAACATGCCGAGCGGCTCGTGGCCGGCGAGCGTCTGCAGCACGCAGGGCACCCGGCTCGCGAGCAGCGGCCGCCCGGCGGCCAGGGCCTCGACGACCTTCAGCGGCGAGAAGTAGCTCGGCGCTGCCGCCGTGTAGGGGGCGACGACCGCGTCGGCGGCCTGCAGCAGCGCCGGCACCTCGTCGTGGTCGACCGCGCCCGCGTGGACGATGTCGCCGGGGAACGCGCGCTGCGCGAGTTCGACGGTGGCGCGCTCGGGGCCGTCGCCGACGACCCACAGCGCACAGTCGCACTGCGCGCGCAGCGCGGCGAACGCCCGCAGCAGGAAGCCGATGCCGTGCCACGGCTTCAGCGAACCGACGAACAGCAGCACCGGCCGGCCGCGCAGCGCCGGCCGGCGCCGCCGAGCGGAAGCGCGCGACGTCGGCGCCGTTGCCGAGCACCTCGATGCGTTCGGCGGCCACGCCTTCAGCGACGAGTTCGTCGGCGAGCGCGCGCGACACCGCCAGCACGCGATCGGCACCGGTCAGCACGTCGTGGCAGACGCCGCGCGCGGTCGCGGCCAGCGACAAGCTGCGGAACGTCGCGGCCTCGCGCCACAGGGGGGCGTTGACCTCGACGACGAACGGCACGCCGAGCCGCCGGCTGTGGGCGAGCCCGGCCAGGCCGAACAGCGACAGGCGCTCGTAGACGGCGGCGTGTGGGCCAGCCGACTGCAGCGATTCCCACATCGCCTCGGCGTGGGCGAGCTGGCGCAGTTCGCCGTCGAGCCCGCTGCCGCGCGGCGTCGGCACGGTGCGGGCACGATGCGGCGCGAACCCGTCGACGGCGCCGGTGCGCGCGACGAACACGTCGAGCGGCACGCCGATCCGCGCGAACGCCGCGGCGAGCGCGCGGAAGTGCACCGACGCACCCTTGCTGCCGTCCGGCGGGATGCCGGCGTCCGACGACACGTAGGCGATCGGCGCGCTCACCGGTCGACTCCGCACAGGGCGTTGGCGGCGATGGCGGCGGCGAAGTGGCCGCGCAGCGTCGCGACGTTGGTCGCGAGGTCGAACAGCCGTTCGGCGCGCGCGCGCCCGGCCGCGGCCAGGTTGGCGCGGACCGCGGGTTCGCGCCAGAGCCGCGCGATCGTCTCGGCAAGCTGCGCCGCGTCGCCGGCCGCGACCAGCGCCCCGGCGGCGCCGTGGTCGACGATCTCCTCGACGCCACCGATCGGCGTGCTGACGACCGGCAGACCTGCGGCCTGCGCCTCGAGCAGCACGGTCGGCAGGGCGTCGCGGTTGCCGTCCTGGCCGACGATGCACGGCAACACGAACAGCTCGGCCTGGTGCATCCAGGCCGCGACCTCGTCCTGCGTGCGCAGGCCCGCGAACTCGACGCCGGTGACGCCCAGCCGCTCGCACTGCGCGGCGAGCGCCGACTGCTCCTCGCCGTCGCCGACCAGGATGCAGCGCAGGCGCAGGCCGCGCCGCGCCAGCAGCGCCAGCGCCTCGATCAGCACGTGGAAGCCCTTCTTCTCGACCAGCCGGCCGACCGCCAGCAGGAACGGCGACGCCGCGGGGCGGCGGTTGTCCGGGTGGAAGCGCCGCGTGTCGACGCCGTTGTAGAGGACCTCGAGCCGCAGCGGCGCGTCACCGGCGAGGTTCGTCTCGATCCAGCGGCGGTTCGCCTCGCACACGGTGACCACGAACGCCGCGCGCGCCACCAGCGCCTGGAACTGCGCCGGCACGATGCCGTCGCGGTAGATGTCCTTCGCGTGGCACGTCACGCTGTAGCTCGGCCCGGCCAGCGCACTGGCGCCGCGCGCGACGTAGGCCGCGACGGTCGCGAAGTGCGCGTGCAGGTGCTGCACGCCGTGTTGCTCGGCGAGCAGGGCGAGGTCGAGCGCCCAGCCGAGCACCTGCCACAGGTCGGGCCGACCGGCGAGCAGCAGGTCGTCGAACTCGCCGAGGAGCGCCGGCGCCGCGGCTTGCAGTCGCGCCCGGTGCTGACGGAGGTGGCCGAGCCAGGCGTCGCTCTTGCGCGCCGGCAGGTAGACCACCGGGCGGCGCAGGTCGGCGAGGCCGCGGTGGAAGACGCCGTCGTCGGGCCGGTTCAGCGAGAACACGGTGACGTCGACGCCTTGCTGCTGCAGCGCCAGGATCTCGTTCAGGATGAACGTCTCCGACGCGCGGGGGAACTTCTTGAGGACGTAGCCGATGTGCACGGGTGTGGCTCCTGGGGGTGGGCGCGTGGGTCAGCCGCCGAGGCGTGCGAACGAGGTCGGGCCGGCGCTGCGCTGGCGACGTTGCTCGAGGCAGAGCCGCGCCGCCTGGTCGGCGCCGTGGCACAAGAGGCGCTCGGGCCGCGGCCCGTCGCCCGCCAGTGCCGCGCGGATCGCGGCCGCCAGCGCGTGCGGATCGATGCCGTCGGCGCCGTCGAACAGGTGCAGGTGGCCGTTCGCCGCCAGGCGACGGCAGCGCTCCCACTGTTCCTCGCGCGGGCGGCGGCGCGGCACCGCGATCAGCGGCAGTCCGCGCGCCAGGCACTCGTAGACGGTGTTGTAGCCGCCCATGCCGAGGACCAGGTCGGCCGCGCCCAGCAGCTCCTGCATCGCGCCCGAGCAGCGCAGCAGCGTGATGCGCGCATCGTTCTGCACGGCGCGCTGCAGCGCCGCGAAGTCGCCGTCGGCGAGCAGTGGACCCGCGACGACCGTCGCCTGCAGCGCCATGGCGCGCAGGGGGCCGCGCAGCGCGGCGACCGCACCGCGCAGCAGCTCGTAGCCATCCTCGCCGCCGCCGGGCGTGACGACGAGCCGCGGCGTGTCGCCGGGGGAGCGCGCATGGCGCGGGCGATGGGCCTCGGCGGGCACCACCGGTCCGGTGAACGTGGTCTTGGCGGCGATGTCGGCCGGGAAGCCGTATTCGCGGATCGGGTCGAACACGCCCGGGTCGCCGTAGACGAGGACCTGGTCGTAGTAGTGGCGCAGCACCTCGAACGTGCCGTTCTGGTGCAGCTCGTGGCGCGCGCGCTGCGGCGTGTCGAGCACGTCGCGCATGCCGAGCACGACGCGCGTGACGAAGTGCTCGTGGCGCAGCCGGCGCAGCACCGGCAGCAGCTCTTCGCCCGGACCGCTGGCCGTGTGGTCGACCAGCAGCAGGTCGGGGCGGAACGAGCGCACGGTCGCGGTGATCAGGTCGCTGCGCAACGACGTGATCTCGTTCGCCGACATCGGCAGCCGCCGCGCGACGTAGCCGCCGCCGGCATCCTTGCCGATCGACGGCAGCTTGACGAGGTCGCAGCGCTCCGGCAGCGCGAACAGGTCGGGGACCGGCGAACCGGTCAGGCACAGCGCGTGGACGCTGCGGCCGCGGGCGACCAGCGCGGTCGCCAGCGTGACGCTGCGCCGCAGATGACCCAGCCCGAACGAGTCGTGGCTGTAGGTGAGGATGCGCAGCGGCGTGCGGATCTCGGCGTCGTTCGGTGCAGGTGCCATGCAGGCACCGTGAAGGCAACGGTCGTGCCGAACGCGGCGAGTCGTTGATCCGTCCGGATCCCGGGCGCCGGGGCGCGACGGTGTCCGGATCGCGGGCAGACTGCCGCGCCGGACCACGCGCGGCCGCGGGATCAGCCGAGCAGGGCGCCCAGCGCGCCGGCGCCGACCATCACCGGCAGCACCGCCCACCGCTGCGGCAGGACCTGCAGCAGCACGGCGGTGGCGATGGCCAGCGCGAAGCGCCACGGCGTGGCCAGCGTCGGCACCAATTGCAGCGCGATGGCCGCGATCAGGCCGACCACCGCCGCGGTGACGCCATCGAGCAGCGCGTGCAGGCGTCGATTGGTCACCAGGCGCTCGAGCAGGTCGCCCACCAGCAGCGGTCCGGCGAACGCGGGCAGGAAGATGCCGAGCGTGACCAGCACGGCGCCGCCGAGGCAGCCTCCGGCATAGCCGACCCAGGTGCCGAGGATGACCATCGGCGCCGGCAGCACGCCGCCGACCGCGACGCCGTTCCAGAACTCGCCCGCGCCCATCCAACCAGCGGCGCCGACGGCGTCGTCGCGCAGGAACGGGATCACCGTGTAGGCACCGCCGAACGACAGCAGGCCGGCGCGCAGGCCGCACCAGGCCAGCCGCATGGTGCCGGGCGCGGCGCCCGCGCCGTCACCACCCGCCGCGGCCGGCCCGGCGAGCCAGGCGCCGACCAGCGCGCCGCCGGCGGCGAGCGTCGCGATCGCGACCAGTGGGGTGCGACCATGGACGTG
>CAYMRG010000325.1:0-6345 GCA_964392555.1 uncultured candidatus Brocadiaceae bacterium | reverse complement strand
TGCTTGGTCGGTGCTGCCTGCTTCTCGGGTTCCTGGGGCTTCTGCTGGGCCGTGGCGGCGGTGACGAGGAGCAGGGAGCCGATCGTGAGGCGGAGCAACATGGTCGTTCGCGGGTCGAGGGTGGCGCAGGGCGTCTGCGGGGGGAAGCATCAAACCGGGGGCGCCGGTGACGTGCAAGGGCGGGACTTCCTCCCGGAACGGCGGGACGGCGCCGGGCGGGTGGTCAGCGGTTCGTGACGGTCCGCCGTGCCGTGAAGTGGGCCGCGGCGGTCGCCAGGATCTCGTCGATCGCCAGGGCCGCCGTGTAATGACCGAACGGCACCTGCAGGCGCGCCGGGCGACCGAGCGCCTCCCACAGCAGGTCCTGGTTGCGCAGGGGGACGACGCTGTCGAACTCGGCGCCGATCAGCAGCGCCTTCTCGGTCGGCACGGCCCCGGCCAGCGCCAGCGGCTCGTACGACAGGTTCTCGCGCAGCTCCCACTCGAGGTGGTCCTGGCCGACGCCGTCCTCCTGCTCGCGCCAGTCGACCCAGCGCCGAACCCGCGTCTCGGTGCTGGTGCGCAGCAGGCCCGCCAGGTCGGCACCCGAGATGCAGATGGCGACGCCGGCGACCGATGGCTCGAGCGCGGTGACGGCGGTGGCGATCATGCCGCCCATCGACATGCCGAGCACGAACACGTCGGGCGGCGCTTCGTGGGTGCGCAGCCAGGCCAGCAGCAGTCGTTGGTGCAGGACCGTCCGGCGGAACAGCTCGGCGAGCTCCGGGCCGCGCTGCGGCGGGCGCAGCGCCGAACCGGCGCGGCCGCAGAACGCGACGTCGAAGCCGAGGCCGAGCAGGCGCTGCCCGACCATCGCCAGCAGCTCGTCGCCACCGGCCAGGATCGGCACCAGCAGCACGACCGGGCGGTGCACCGCGGCGTCGCCGCGCCAGTATTGGAAGTCGACGACTTCGCCATTGCCCTGCAGCTTGCCGCGGACGCGGCTGGCATCGAGCGGGGTCGATTCGCGCAGCGTCGGGCACGGCACCGGCGCCAGGTCGGCGGCCGGCAGCGGCGCGCTGAGCACCGGGCGGGCACTGGTCGGGGCGGGTGCGTAGCTGCAGGCGGCCAGGCCGAGGGCGAGCCAGGCGAACGGGCGGGGCCGGCGAGGCCGCGGCAGGGCGTGGTGGGGCGCGTTCAGAACGTGTGCACCGCGTAGAGCACGAGGCCGTTCGTGCCGTCCATCGGCGTGTCGAACATCGAGTAGATCGAGGACGTCGCGAGGAAGTCCATGTCGTCGCCGGCGGCCAGGTGCAAGGTCGTCGATCGCGTCGGACTGTAGATCAGGTCGGCCCGCACGCGGTAGCTGCGGTCCTGGTAGTCGCTGCGGGTGTGGAACCGCAGCCGCAACCGGTCGGCCAGCGGCAGGTCGAGGGCCAGCTTGGCGTGCTCCTGGCTCGAGGCCAGCCGGAACCCGCCCCAGATGTAGGCGACCTCGACGGGGTCGCGCAGGTCGCCGGCGTGCAGCCGCATCGACAGGCGGCCGAGATCGCAGCCTTCGTCGTGTTGTTCGCAGTAGGGCTCCGACAGCGGCACGTTGTCGGACCGGAACTCGTCGAGGGCGACCTCGAAGTCCTGGATCAGCGGCAGGCGCCGCAGCAACTTCTTCAGCGGCGCCTTCAGCAGCGCTGGGCCGTGCTCGTGGACCCACTCTTCCTGCAGGTCGGCGAGCATCTGTTCGCTGGCCAGCAGCGGGCCCCGATCGGTCGGCACTTCGCGCCAGTCGAGGAACGGGATGCCGGCCTCGAACTCGACGCGCTTGCGGTCCGCGGCGATCAGATCCTCGACGAACCGCAACGTCTCGCGGGCGATCGGGTCGTCGAGCTCGGCCAGGTCGGTCTCGGTCATCGCCCAGGTGTGCAGCGGGCGAAGTTCGCGCAGCACCGGTCCATTGCGGCGGCGAACCGGGTCGTTGCGGCGCGACCCGGGGGCCAGCTCCGGGTGGGCGACGGCGGGGTGGGTCTGGGGTTCGGCGCGCAATGCATCCGCCATGACCGGATCGTCGCCGCCGGTGTCCTCGGGCGGCAGGTGCTCGATGCCGATCCGCAGCCGCAGCGGGTGGGCTGCCGGCAGGGCGAGCGCGCGCGATGGCTGCACCGCGGGCGCGGTCGGCTGTGTTGCACAGCCGGCCAGCAGGCATACCGCGATGCCGAGCTGGAGTTTGAACCCTGCCACTGCCACAGCCCCCGCGAGGAAACGCACCGAACCTGAGGGACGCGCGCACGAGCCCGATGCGCGCTGAGCATCGACCGTGGAGATGGTCTGGCTGCAGTCGCAACGCGTGCGCGCGAGAGAGAATACCTCGCGAATTTCGCGAAGTTGCGCCCCCTTACGAGCAGCGCCCGTGCCATGGCTTGTTTGGGGAGAGAAAATCTCCGCCGGGCCCCGCTCGGCTGGTTCACCGGGGCCCTGGGGGGCTGCGGGCCGCCCCGGGCCACCAGCTGGGCAGGAATGTGGAATCGACATGGTTCGCGGGACCCGCGGCCGGCAACCGAGCCGTTCGGCAGCTGGCCGACCCGGATCAGGCAACCCGTGTACCGGCGCGGGCCGTTGCTCCTGCGCGTGCTAGCGGCCGCCCTTGGCCGCGTCACGCAGCGCGGCGATCGCTTCGCGCATGGCGGGCCACGGTCCGCTGGCTTGGGCGAGCGAACGCGCCAGCGCCGGTGCGGCGAACCAGCGATCGATGGTCGTCGCCACGGCTGCCGAGGTGAGCGTGCCATCGGCGTGGGCCTGGCGCAGGGCGCCGATGGCATTCCCCAGGTGGTCGGCGAGCTGCGCGGGCGGGTGACCCGGCGACAGTTCCCAAGCCAGATCGAGACCGCCGTCGGCCGCGAGCCGCTCGGCCATTGCCGACACGGTCTCCTCCACTCCAGCCTCGCGCAAGCTGTGCGCCAGGGGCAGCGCGACGGCGGCGTCGCCGAGATGGGCTGCGCACAGCATGGCGCCACTGCGAGCGGCGACCAGATCCTCGGTCCGAGGGGTCTGGCTGCCGATCCGGTCGATGGCTGCCAGGGCGCGCAGCAGACCGCGCGCCGCGGCTTCGGTCAGGTCGGGCCCGACGTCGGCCTCCGGGTCGCTGCCCTCGAGGTGCAGTCGGGCGATGCGGTTGCCGACCAGCAGCGCGTACTCCGTCAGCGCCGCGGGGTCGTCGGCAGCACGCGTCGCCTGCTCGAGGAGCCACCAGCTGCGCCGGCCGTCGCCGGCCGCACGCCGCGCCAGGGCGGCGACCAGCAGGGCGTCGGACTTGACCTCCGCCTCGACGTTGCGGGATGCGGTCGCGGCCAGGGATTCCCCGCGTTTGGCGAGGTGGAGCAGGCGGTCGCGTTCCTCGTCGGTTGCGTCGTATTCGAAGTCGACGCAGGCCGCACTGCTCATCCAATCGACCTGGAGCAGCGCCACTTCGAGCGCCGCGCGCCGCGGCGCGTCGGGCTGCAATTCGAGACCGCGCGCGAAGCAACGCCGTGCGGCGGCGGCGACTTCGTCGGCGATCGGCAGGGACTCGTCCTGGCACCAGGCATAGCCACCGCGCAACCAGTAGTGTGGCAGGTGCCCCTGGCTCGCGGCCAGATCCTGCCAGCGGGCCAGGAACGTGTCGCGGTCGTCGAGCGCGACGCGGGCGTCGAGTTCCCGCAGCTCGGTGAGCGGCCGCAGGGCAGCGGTCTGCGCCGCTGCCTGCAGCCCGGCGGCCAGGTGCTGGCGGGCCAGGGTGGCGCGACCGAGGTGGGCGGCGTAGCGCGCGCAATCGATGTTGCCGAGCGGGCCGTAGATTTCCCGCACGGCGATCTGCGCGCACAGGTCGTAGGCCTCCTGGATGCGGTTCTGGGCTTCCAGCGCGAGGGCGAGCGAGTAGCGGATCGCGTCGGCGCCCTGGTTGCCGGCCAGCGGTCGCCGCAGCTCGGCCTCGATTTCGGCGGCGGGCCGGTCGCCGAGGCGCAGCACGAGGGCCGCGAACAGGTGGTCGTCGGTGTGCGAGGGGCTCGGCTGGTCGGCCAGGATGGTGCCAAGGTCCTGCCCCTTGCCGAGAGCCGCGAGTGCGGCCGCCGTGCGCGGCAGGGCGGCGCGGGTGGTGGCCGCCAGCGGGCGGTGCGTCAGCGGATCGTCGCTTGCCACGCGGCTGGCCACGGCCAGCGCGACGTCGGCCAGCGCCGCGACGGCGGGGCGCGGGGCGCTGGCGCCGAGCTGCGCGACCAGCGTGGCGCGCAGGTGGGGTTCCTGCAGGTCCGGGGGCAATTGCAGCAGGGCCACCAGCATCTGCAGGTCGCGGCCGGTGGCGATCGCCTGACCGAGGGCCGCGGCATGCGTCGCTTCGGCGAACGGGAAGCGCTGCCATTCCGCGGTCGCGACCTCGATGCTGCCCTGGTCGAGTGCGGCGAGGATGCGATCTTCGGCCGTCTGCTCGCGCGCGCGCCGGGCGGCCCGTTCGGTCGCCAGCGCGATGGCGAGGACGATGGCCAGCGCGACCACAGCGACCGCCAGGACGCTGGGCAACGGACGGCGGCGGGCTCGCCGCCACAGCCGGGCGACCAACGGCGTCCGCCGCGAGCGGATCGGCAGGCCGTCGGCGTAGCGGCGCAGTTCCTCGGCCATCTCGCCAGCCGTGACGAAGCGGTGCGCCGGGTTCTTCGCCATCGCCCGCAGCACGATCGTCTCGAGGTCGCGGTCGCGGCCATGGAGCCGCAGCGGTGCCGGTTCCTGGTGCAGGATCAGGTGCAGCGTCCGGATCGGGTTGTCGCCGGCGAACGCCGGCTCGCCGGCGATCCGCTCGTAGAGCGTGGCGCCGAGCCCGTAGACATCGACGCGCGGATCGCGGCCGTGGGCCCGACGCCCGGCCAGTTCCGGCGCCAGGTAGAGCAGCGTCCCCGGCGTCGAATCGGGCCGGGTCAGCACGCCCGAGCCGTGGGCGAAGGACGACAGGCCGAAGTCGACGACGAAGGCGGTGCCCTTCTCGACCAGGATGTTCTGCGGCTTGACGTCGCGGTGCACCACGCCGATGTCGTGCGCCGCCTGCAGCGCCGACGCGACCTCGGCGCCGAGTGCGGCGAGCTGCGCGAAGCCCATCGGCGGGCAGCGATCGAGCGGTTGGCCGCGCAGCAGCTTCATCGCCAGGAAGACGAAGCCATCGGCCTCGCCGGCGGCGTAGACCGGCACGATGTTGGGGTGATCGAGCGCGGCGGTGATCGTCGCCTCGCGTTGGAAGCGCAGGCGACCGGTCGGCGACGCCACGACCTCGTCGCGCAGGATCTTCAGCGCGACGTCACGCCCCAGCGGTTCCTGGCGCGCGCGGTAGACATGGCTCATGCCGCCGGCGCCGAGCGGCTCGAGTACGACGAAATCGCCGACCCGTTGCGGCATCTGTCGCACCAACGGCACCGCGGGCGGCTCGGTGAAGCTGGCGGCGCAGCGGCGCTCGCGTTCGAGCAGCGTCGCGATGCGGGCGGTCAACTCGGCGTTGCCGCCGCACAGCGCCGGCAGGTCGGGTTCGCGGTCGGCCTCGATGGCCTCGAAGCACTGCTCGAGGATGCGGCGGACTCGGGTCGTGTCCTGCACGGGGTGATCTCGTTCGCGATCGGGTAGGGCTCCGCGCGTCGGCGGTCGTTCGGCGGCGAACCGCGCGGTCGCCGTGGCCCCGCTAGTGTGGTGCGCCTGGTAGATGGGGCATTATCCGGGATGCGGCGGCGTTCGTCGCAAGGCGCTGCGACGAAGGCATGTTCCAAACATCCTGTCGAGGAGCAGCAACGCCGCGACGGACGTCGACGAGCCCGCAGAATGCCCCATATATCGGACGCACCACACTAGTCGTGGTCGATGACGAGCATCATCGCGCCGAGGAAGCCGGCCACCGGGTCGTGGACCGAGGTCAGGCTCGGGTAGCGCGGTGGGACGAAGGTCGCGCCGTTGGTGAAGTAGACGTGGCCGTTGACCGCCGTATCGGGCAGCGGGAACACGGCGATGGTGGGGTGCGACCCCACCCAGGGCGTCGTGCTGGTCGTCGCCCGCGCGACCGTGGCCCATTGGCCGTTGGCCAGCGGCACGAAGGCGAACTGGGCCTGGGGGTTGTTGGTGTCGGTGAACTCGACGGCGAGGTAGCCGCTCTTGTCGGCGTAGTGGAACCACTCGGCGGGGTCCGAGATGCTCGGCCAGCAGCGGCGTTCGCCGATGTTCGTCGCCCAGCCGTCCCCCTGCACGAGCAGGCGGATGCGCATGCGGAAGCGCGGCTTCACCTTGACCTTGCCCCCGGCCGTGCCGGAGGGCGGCGTGATCTCGAGCGCCTGCACGTCGACCTGGTACAGCAGGTCCTGGGTCAGC
>CAYMRG010000324.1:0-6407 GCA_964392555.1 uncultured candidatus Brocadiaceae bacterium | reverse complement strand
CGGCGTTCGTCGCCGGTCATCGCGTTCCAGTCGGCGGAGCAGGGCGAGGCGATGCGCAGGTCGGTGAGCAGGTCGGTCATGGCGAGGTCGGGTGGTGCGGGTGCGGGTCGTCGGGCGGCGCGGCGAACGGCGCCCGCCGCCGGCGGTTCCTGCGCCATCCCACGGATTTCCCTGCGCCCCATGCCACCGCGCCGTGGCGGCGCGTAGCGTTCGGCGCGCTTGGACCTGTCGCTCGCGGTCTTCGTCTTCGTCTACGCCGTGATGATCCTCGGTGGCGTGCCGGGCCTGCGGCTCGATCGCACCGGGGCGGCACTGCTCGGCGCGGTGGCGCTGGTCGCCGGCGGCGCGCTCGATGAACACACCGCGTGGCAGGCGATCGACGTCGGCACACTCGGCCTGCTGCTCGGCCTGATGGTCGTCTCGGCGCAGTTCCGCCTCGGCGGCGCCTACACGCGGCTGGTGCGCTGGCTCGCGGCGCGGCCTACCTCGCCCGAACGGCTGCTGTTCGAACTGGTGTTCGTCACCGGCGCCGTCGCCGCGCTGCTGACCAACGACGTCGTCTGCCTCGCGATCGCGCCGGTGCTCGCCGATGTCTGCGCACGCCGTGGTCTGGACCCGGTGCCGTTCCTGCTGGCGCTCGCCGCCGCCGCGAACGTCGGTTCGGCGGCGACCCTGATCGGCAACCCGCAGAACCTGCTGATCGGGCAATCGCTGCACCTGTCGTTCGCCGGCTACCTGCTCGATGGCGCGGTGCCGGCAACGCTCGGCCTCCTGGTCACCTGGTGGCTGATCGCGCGGCGCTACCGCGGCGCGTTCGAGCGCGAGGTCGCCGTCACGGCGCCGCCGGACCAGCCGTTCGTCGCCGTCGAGACCGGCAAGGCGATCGCGGTGCTGCTCGTGCTGGTGCTCGGCCTGCTGTTCTGCCCGCTGCCGCACGGCGTGCAGGCGCTGGTCGCGGCCGGCCTCGTGCTGCTGTCGCGCCACCGCACGACGCGCGCGTTGCTCGGTCTGGTCGACTGGCAGCTGCTGGTGCTGTTCGCCGGGCTGTTCGTCACCAACCACGCGTTCCGCGCCGCCGGTCACGCCGACGCCGGCTTCGCCTGGCTGCAGGACCACGGCGTGCCGCTGGCCGATCCGCGCTGGCTGTTCGCCACCGGCGTCGTCGGCTCCAACGTCGTCTCCAACGTGCCGCTGACGATGCTGATGCTGCCGCACGCCCACCACCCGCAGGCCGGCGCGATCCTCGCGCTGGCGACGACGCTCGCCGGCAACCTGCTGCTGGTCGGCTCGATCGCCAACCTGATCGTCGTCGAACAGGCGACCAGGCTCGGCATCGCACCGCGCCGGCGCGGCTGGTTCGGCGAACACCTGCGCAGCGGCGTGCCGATCACGGTGGCGACGCTGGCGATCGCCGCCGCCTGGCTGTGGCTGCGCAGCCGGTGACGGCGCCGGGCGGGCGCTTCCCTTCGGCACCGCGAGCCACGACGATGCGGCGATGCGCGTCGTCGCCGTCGTCGGGTTGCTGCTCGCGTTGCTCGCCGGTCTGCTCGTCTGGCAGCTGCTCGGCGACGAACGCGCGCCGGCGAAGGGTCCGGGCACCGGTGGTGCGCCGGGCCACGGCACCGCGGCGACCGAACCGACCGTCGTCGAGCGCGAAGCCGCCGCCGGGCGCGGCGCCGAAACCGGCACGGCGGCGCCCGCTCCCGACAACACGCCGATGACCGCGCCGACGCCGACCCGCACCGACCAGATCACGGCGAACGTGCGGCTGCGCTGCGTCGATCGCATCACGCAGCAGCCGATCGCCGCGTTCCGTTGGCGCCTCTTGCTGCCGGAGGGAATTGCCCGCGGCGACGGCTGCGACGGCGCGGCCGAGCTGCCGGTGCCGCTGCAGGCGCGCGGCGACCTGCTGGTCGAGGCGGACGGCTACGGCCCGGTGACGGTCGCGTTCGCGGTGGCGAACGGCCCCGACTGCCGCGTCGAGCTCGAGCCGATCGCACAGGGCACCGGCGTCCTGCTGCTGGTCCACGACACCGCGCTGCAGCCGCTGGCGCGGGCGCAGGTCGCGGCGTTCGCCTTGCCGGCCGCCGATGGCGAGCCGTGGCGCCTCGGCAAGCCGCTGTGGACGCGCCAGGCCACCGCCGACGATGGCCGCTACCACCTGCCGGCGTTGCCGCCGGGCGAGTACGGCGTCCGCCTGCAGGCCCTCGATGCCCAGGGGCAGCCGTTGCCGCTGCTGCCGTACGAGCAGACGTTCACGCTGCGCGGCGACAACGGCTTCGTCGAGGACGTCACGCTCGAGCCCGGCTGCCTGCTGACCCTCGAGCTCGCCGATGCCGCCGGGCGACCGTTCGATCCGGCGCGCGACGGACAGCTCGCACTGCGTCTGCATCTCGAGGGCGGGCCGCCCCAGCCGCGGTTGTGGCTCGGCGCGCGCGGTGGCCAGCCGATCGCCGCGGTCGACCTAGCGGTCACCGCCGGCCCGCTGCGCCCCGACGGCGCGCTGCCCGCCGGCCGCTACGTGCTCGAAGTCGAACGCGATGGCGTGCCGCCGCGCCAGTATTCGCTGCTGTTGCTGGCCGGACAAAGGCAGCAGGAGCAGGTCGTGATTCCCTGAGTCCGCTCGCCCTTCAGGCGAGCCGACTCAGGGATCTTCCAGACGCCGCAACGCGGGTTCCTGCCAACGCGCGAAGAACGCAGCCAACCCCGCTGCGTCGTCTACCTGGGGAGTCCGCTCGCCCTTCAGGCGAGCCGACTCAGGGATCTTCCAGACGCCGCAGCGTGGCCGATTGTTGTCGCTTGCGCGGAGGAAGGCGCCCTCTTCGCCATCAGTCGCGGAAGCCGCCGCTGCGCCGCATCTCGCCCTCCATGCCGACGGCGCCCATGCCGAAGCTCGCCATCAGCAAGCTCGACATCAGGAACGGCTGCGTGAACACGGCGACGCCCATGCACGCCACCCAGGCGAGGCCGCCGGCGCAGCCGTAGAGGAAGCGGCCGCCGCCGAGCGCTTCGGCGACGAACGCGGCGACGGCGCCGCCGAGGGTCATGGCCGGCACGAGCCCGAAGCCACCGGCCAGCAGCGACTGCAGCACGCCCAGGGCCAGGAACACCAGCGCGCCGTGGCTCGCCGCACGCGCGTAGCGACGCTGACGCCGCAGCCCGCTGTCGTCGAATTGGTGGCGCTGCTGCCACCACACCGCACGCAGGCGTTCCTGTTCACCGGGCGGCAGGTCGTGGAACCAGGGTTCGGTCTCGCGCGGATCGACGTCGGCGTGGGTCATCGCGATCGCCGCCACCGGCTCGGCCGGACGCGGCGGCACCGGCGCCGGCGCGGGCGCGGGCGGCGGTGCGCTGCGTTCGATCGCCTGCTGCCGACGCGCTTCGCGCTGCTCGCGCCGCTGCACGGCGGCGACCAGGCTCTGCGCCGGCGGCGCCTGCGCGATCTTGCGCTTCAGCTCCTGCAAGGCGGCCTCGGCAGCAGGATCCACGGAGCGCGCCACCGTCCGCGGCACCGCCAACGGCACCGGCGGCGGCTCCTCGGGCTCGTCGTCCGCCGCTGGCACCGCGAGGACGAACTCCGCGCGCCCCGCGCCGAATTCGCGCGGTCGCGCCTCGCCGGGATGCTGGGCAAGCTCCTCGGGCGACAGCGGGGCCCAATCGTCGGGATCGCTCATGTCCACCCTCCTTTCGGCAGCCGGGCGCCGGCACCTGCGGCCGCGCGCGACCGGGCGCCGCGCTTGTCTCGCCTTGAACCTGCCGCGATCCTGTGGCGATGCGCTCCTCGTCCCTCCGGCCGTTCCTCACCGCGGCGCCTCTGGTCGTTGCCATGGGCTGTTCGTTCCACAGCCGCGCCACGCATTGGCACGATCGCACCGGCCCTGACGGGCAGCCGGTCTACGCGCTGACCACGACCACCTACGGCTTCAACCTCGGCGTGATCGTGCCGGTGCTCGGCTCGACGTCCCTCGACGAGATGGTCGACGTCGCCACGGCGCGGATCGCCGCCGCCGGCAGCGACCACGTGCGCCTGGTCGAGACCGAGAGCAGCAACTACTGGTATGCGCTGCCGCCGCTGAGCTGGATCGTCAGTCCCGTGGTCACCAGCGTGACCCTCGAGTACTCGCCGTCGGCGGGCGAGCAGAACGAGGTCCGGCAGCTGCAGATGCTGCAGGAGGAACGCGGTGCCGAACGGCGCGAACAGGACCACTCGGAGATCGTGCCCGGCCCCCGCCGGTGACCTGCCCGGCCGCGCCGCCGCCGCTATGCTGCCGACGATGCAGTTCGCCGAGACCCCGAACCTCGACCACGCGCCGCGGCACGACCGCCGTTGGTGGCGCCCGGTGCTCTACCTGAGCGCCGGCGCAGCCGCGCTGGCGACGCGCTGGCCGTGGACCGAAGTCCGCTTCACGCGCATCTGGGAGCACGTGTTCGGCCCGCCGGGCTGGCAATCCTCGGCCGGCTTCACGTGCCTGTGCGCGAGCCTGATGGCGACCGTGATGACGCTGATCGAGACCTCGTCGCAGAAATCGCGCGAGGCGGTCCGCCCCGGCACGCTGCTCCTGGTCGCGATCGCGCTGCTGGCGCTGCTCGCCGAGCTGTTCGCTGGCCCCGGCATGCTGCGGGGTGTCACGGCCGCGTGGACCACCCCCTTCTACGTCGCCTGCGTGGCGCTGCCGCTGCTGACGCTGGTCTGCGGCGCGCGCTGCATCGTGCGCGGATCCCGCCACCGGTAACGCCGGTGTCCCATCGGCGCGGCCGGCCGGAATCCGCCGGCCCACCCCCCCGTACCGGCGCCTTCCTGGCACCATGAACCGGCTCTCCTCGCTGTCTCTCGCCGTGGCGCTCGTCGGCTGCGGCGCCGTCTCCGCCCAGACCTGGATCCAGGCCACGCCGGCGAACCCACCGACGGCCCTGCGCTCGGCGGGCATCGCCCACCACCCGCTGGCCGGCCTGGTCGTCTACGGCGGTCTCGCCACCGGCAACGTGCTGCTCGCCGACACCCGCGCGTGGAACGGCACCGACTGGGCAACGCTTGCGCCGGCGACGACCCCGCCCGGTCGCTGGGGCCACCGCATGGTCTACGACAGCCACCGCGGCGTGCTGGTCACGTTCGGCGGCCGCTCGCCGACGATCACCGCGACCGCCAATGACACCTGGGAGTTCGACGGCGTCGACTGGCACCAGATCGTGACCCCGACGTCGCCGTCGCCGCGCGCCTTCTACTCGATGGCGTTCGACGAGCGTCGCGGCCGCGTCGTGATGTTCGGCATCCAGAGCGGCTCGGCCAGCGGCGCGCAGACCTGGGAGTACGACGGCACGACCTGGCAGCAGGCCACCACCGCGACGACCCCGCCGAGCGTCGAGACGCCGGCGATGGCCTACGACAAGGGCCGCGGCGTGGTCGTCCTGTTCGGCGGCTGGAACGGCACGCCACCGGGAACGATGTACGGCACGACCTGGGAGTACGACGGCAACGATTGGACGCAGCGCTTCCCGGCGACCACGCCGACGCCGCGCTACCGCGCCGGCTGTGCCTACGATGATGCCCGCGGCCGCGTCGTGATGTACGGCGGGTTCGGCAACGCGACGGCGCTGCAGGACACGTGGGAGTACGACGGCAACGACTGGCTGCTGGTCGCGTCGACCGGGCCGACGCGCTCGACCGAGAGCTGCATGGCCTACGACCCGGCGATGACCAGCGTGCTGCACTTCGGCGGCTCGGGGCCGAGCGGCACCAGCAACGAGACCTGGACGTTCGCCGCGCCGACCACCGCGATCGCGGCGCCGTTCGGCAGCGGCTGCGCGACCAGTGCCGGCGTGCCGACGCTCGCACCGACCAGCACGCCACAGCTCAACACCAGCTACGGGCTGGCCCTGAGCAACGGCGCGCTGTCGACGCTCGCCGTCGTCGTGCACGGGCTCGACAACCTGCAGCTGGCGCCGGGCATCTGGCTGCCGATCGATCTCGGCTTCGCCGGCATCGGCGGCTGCCGGCTCGAGGTCCGCAACGACCTGCTGCTGACCGAAGCGGTGCTCGCCGGCACCATGACGCACGCAGTCGCGATCCCGAACGATCCGCTGCTGGCCGGCACCGCACTCTACACGCAGGTGCTGGTGCTCGACGCCGCCGCGCCCAACGGCTTCGGCGGCATGAGCAACGCCGTGCACGGCGTGCTCGGCCAGTGAGCGCGCGGCGCGCGACCAGCCCGCACTTCTCACCACCACCGCTCCGAGCGCGCCGACTTCGTCGTCCTGCAAGAAGGGCGACCCGAAGCCGCGCGCAGCCATGGCCTTCACTCCTCCGACCACCCAGACGAAAGCCCGCCGCCCACGACGACGAACACACTCTGCGCCGAGCGCGCCGATTTCGTCGTCCTGCAAGGAGGGCGACCCGAAGCCGCGCGGAG
>CAYMRG010000323.1:0-6410 GCA_964392555.1 uncultured candidatus Brocadiaceae bacterium | reverse complement strand
CGCTACGGCGGCCCCGGCCTCGACGACGCGCAGCGCGTGCGGCGGCTGCTCGACGAACTACGCGATCTGCCCGCCGAACAACGCACCGCGCACTTCACGTGCAGCCTGTGCGTCTGCGCGCCCGACGGCAGTGTCAGAGCGGCGATCGAAGAGACCTGCGAAGGCGTGCTGCGGACCGCGCCGACCGGCGCCGGCGGCTTCGGCTACGACCCGATCTTCGTGCCGCGCGAGTTCGCCGATGCGCCGGAGTGTTCGTTCGCGACGCTCGATGCGGCGACCAAGGATCGGCTCAGCCACCGCGGCAAGGCGCTGCGGCGGCTGGCCGGCGAGCTGTCGCGACTGCTCGGCTGAAGATGTCCGTGCGCGCGCGCCCGACGCCGCGACCGCGAGGCCGGTGACGCTGCCGCCGCCGGTGTTGGCCGTGTCGGCGAACGCGCCGTTGCCCGGCATCGCGATCCAGCACGCCGCGGTCTGCCCGGTCGGCGCCGCAGGCAGCCACCGGTGTCCTGGAGTCGCGGTGCCGATTCGCCTTGCGGACGAGCGGTCAGAACGAACCGACGGTCGCGGTCACCCGGTTGGTCACCGTGTTCGCGATGTTGGCCGACGTGAGGGGATCGAATTCGAGCAGCACGAGCTGCTGATGCAGTTGCAGCCCGACGAGCAGGGGGTCGTTGGGCACCGTCACCGCCGCATCGAGCTGACCGTTGACGGGCAGGGCGACCTCGATCAGGTCCGGCGCGACCAGCAACGAGCACGCGGCGGGCGAAGGCGGCAGCAGGGTGCCGAGCGGCACGCTGGCGACGCCGAAGCCGTGCACGACCGCCGCGATGCTGGTCACAGGCAGCCCCGAACCGTGGACTCGGTAGGTCGTTCCGACCCATGGCAGACCGAGGGGCTCGAGCACGTTGCCGCCGCCGGAACCGGGGCAACCGGCGGCCGAGTTCACGGTGTTCGCCGGACAGGTCGAGGCAAGGCGGGCGACGAAGGCCGCCGGGGTGCCACCGACGTTGAAGAACGCGCCGCCGATGACCCGACCATCGCCCACCGTTCGCGCCATCGAATAGATCTCGCCGATGCCGGTGATGCCGGCCGACGTCCACGCACTGCCGTTCCAACGCGCCAGGCCGTTCGCCGCAGTGCCGCCGATCGTGTGGAACTGGCCGCCCGCGAGCAGCTCCCCATTGGGAAGTGCCTGCAGTGCGAGGACGTCGCCGTCCGCGCCGCTGCCGAAGGGCGCCCAGCTCGAGCCGTTCCAGCGAGCGAGGTTGGCGGCCGCGACGCCCCCTGCAGCGGTGAACGCCCCGCCGGCGACGAGGTCGCCGTTGGGCATCAGCGCGATCGCGTTCACCCGGAAGCCGGTCATCCCGCTCCCCAGAGCCGACCACGAGGTGCCGTTCCACCGCGCGATCCGGCTGGCGGTCACGCCTCCGGCCGTGCTGAAGTTGCCGCCGACGATCAGGTCGCCGTTCGGCAGCGGCAGCAACGCGAACACCGTCCCGGGACAGCCGCTGCCCAGGGCTGACCACGTCGTTCCGTTCCAGCGCGCGATCGCGTTGGCGGCGACGGCGCCGGCCGTCTGGAAGTAGCCACCGGCCACGACATCGCCGTTGGGCATCGTCGCGACCGCGTAGAGGCCATAGGCAGTACTCGACGACACGCCGGCGCCGAGCGGCTGCCAGGCAGCTCCATCCCAGCGGGCGATCCGACTCGCCGCGACACCTCCCGCATTGGCGAAGTCGCCGGCGGCGACGAGGCTGCCGTCGGGCAACGCCGTGAGCGAACGGACCGCGTTGTCGCAGCCGCTGCCCAGGGCCTGCCAGGTGGTACCGTGCCACAGCGCGACCCGATTCGCCGACACGCCGCCGGCGCTGGTGAACAACCCACCCATCGCGACGTCGCCGTTCGGCAACGCACCGACGGCCAAGACGGAGTTGTTGGCACCGGAACCGAAGGCGGACCACTGGCTGCATTGGGCCCGCGGCGCGGCAGCGGCGAGGAGCACGGCGCTGGCGCCCAGCGAGATCGTGAGAGTGTCGGCGAGGATCGAACGCATCGTTGGCAGGTCGGGAGGTTGCGGAATCCGGCGCACACCACATGGCGCGCCGTGGTCGCCACCGCATGCGCCGGATCGCGGGGATCAGGGCCACGATTTCCGATGCGCCTGCCCGCCGGCCGGTGACGAATTCACGCCGTGGCGGACTTCATGCGCTGGAGCAACCACAACCGCGCCACGCTCCACTCCCGCTTCACCGTACGCGGCGAGACGTCGAGGGTCTCGGCCACCTCTTCGACCGACAGACCGGCGAAGAACCGCAATTGCACGATCCGGGCCATCCGCTCGTCGACCTTCTCCAGCGCCAGGAGCGCATCGTCGAGCTGGATCAGGTCGAGCGCCGGGAGCGCAACCGTCGCGGCGAGCACCTCGACCGCTTCGTCGTGGCGAAACGCGGCCCCGCGCTTGTGCCGCTGACGCTGCCGGTGCCGATCGACGAGCACCTGACGCATGACTCGGGCCGCGGCGCCGAAGAAGTGACGGCGGTCCGCGAAGTCGGCGCGGTCCAACCCGAGGCGCAACCAGGCTTCGTGGACCAGCCCCGTGGGGCCAAGCGTCGCTGCCGCTCGATCCCCGCGCAGCCGCCCTTGGGCGAGTCGACGCAGCTCCTGGTAGACGGCGGCAACCAGCTCGTCCTGGGCCGACACGCCGCCGCCACGCGCTGCCGCGAGCAAGGCGGTGATGTCCGAGGGCGGCGGGAGCGCAGGTTCCATGGCAAACTTTGGCCTCGGGCCGACGAGCCTAACGCATACCCACGGCATGGAAACCCCATCGGCATCACCGTCGGACGACGCCGCGCGCGACCAGGAGGCATGGGCCTGCCTGAAGGACCTCGTCGCCGATGCGCTGGAGGCCGATGCGGCCGTCCGGGCCGATCTGGTCGCACGCCGATGCCAAGGCCATCCTGACCTGCAGGCCCGGGCGCAGGCGCTGTTGGGAGAGGCGGCCGGAGCCGGCGACTTCCTCGAGCAGCCGGCCCTGCAGGCACCCCTCGCCGCGCCGCTGCCTCCCGGCAGCACGTGCGCCGGTTTCCGCATCGAGCGGCTGGTCGGGGAAGGCGGGTTCGGCGAGGTCTACGAGGCCCATCAGGACTCGCCGTTCGCGCGCCGCGTCGCCCTCAAGCTGCTGAAGTCGGGCCTCGCCTCCGCGTCGCTGCTGGCCCGATTCGCCCTCGAGCGCAGCACGCTGGCGCGGCTCGAACACCCCGGGATCGCGCGCATCCTCGACGCCGGCGCCACTCCGGATGGACGCCAGTTCTTCGCGATGGAATTCGTCGCAGGGCGCACGCTCACGCAGTTCGTCGCGGCCGAACACCCACCCCTGCGCACGCGTCTGGACCTCCTGCTGCAGGCCTGCGCGGCGGTCACGCACGCGCACCAGCGCGGGGTGATCCACCGCGACCTCAAGCCGAGCAACCTGCTGGTCACGAACGTCGACGGCGGTCCCGTCGTCAAGGTCATCGACTTCGGCATCGCGCGGGTGCTCGAAGGCGCCGACCCGTCGCTCGCGAACCTCGACCAGGGCTACGGCACTCCCGGCTACAGCAGCCCCGAACAGCGCAGCGGCCCCGGCAACGACGTCGACACGCGCACCGACGTCTATTCGCTCGGGATCGTGCTGCGCGAGCTGGCCGGGGACGATCTTCGACGTTCGCGCGAACTCGGCTGGATCGTCGCCAGGGCCACCGCGGCAGAACGCGATCGCCGCTACGGCGGTGTCGCCGAGCTGGCGACGGATGTCCGCGCATTCCTGGCCGGCGAGGCGCTGCAGGCCGGCCCGACGACTTCCGGCTATCGCCTGCGCGTCTTCGCCCGCCGCCATCGCCTGCTGCTCCTCGCCGGCAGCCTCGTGGCGCTGGCGGTCCTCGGCGGCGGTCTCGCCGCGACCTGGGGCCTGATCGACGCGGAGCGATCCCGCGCGGAGGCCGAGAGCGCACGCCGCGAGGCCACCGCGACCTCCGACTACCTCGCCGAGCTGCTGGCCGCGGTCGATCCGAAGAAGGTTGGGCGCGACGTGCGGGTGACGGACCTGCTCGACGCCAGCGACGGCATCCTGCAGCGCGCAGCGGGCGAACCGGACGTCGCCGCCCGACTGCACCGCGTGGTCGGCAACGCCTACCGCAGCCTCGGCGAGTTCACCAAGGCCGGGAGCCACCTGCGGGCCGCGACCGAAGGGTACGCATCGCGCCACGGGCCGTTCGATTGGCGCGGTATCGCGGCGGGTTTCGACCTCGCATCGACGCTCGCGGCGGCGGGCAGGCCCGACGAGGCCGCCTCGCTCGTGCGCCAGCTCGAGGAGCGTGCGGCCAGCGCGCGCGGCCCCGATCATCCGCTCGCCCGCCTGATGACGGACATGCGGGCCAAGCTCGCATTCGATCGCGGCCGGCCGAGCGAGGCCGAGGAGCCCCTGCGCAAACTGCTCGCGCAGGAGGAGCGCGCGGGCGACAGCGACCGGCTCGTGCAGGTGCTCGGCAACCTCTCGCAGGTTCTGCTCGCCATGTCCCGCGCGGGCGAAGCGCTCCCCTTGGCGGCTCGCGGTCGTGCGCTCGCGATGCAGCTGCACGGCGAGGATGCGGTCGAGACGTACGCGGCCACCCGCAAGCTCGCGGCGGTGCAGACGGCCTTGCGGAACGACCGGGAAGTCGTCGAACTGCTCGAGCCGATCGTGCCCGCGGCGCGACAGCGACTCGGTGCCGACCATCCCGACGTCCTCGGGATCGAGAACTACCTCGCGCTCGCGCTGCAGAACCTCGGCGCGACCGCCGCGGCCGAGGAGATCTACCGCCACCTGGTTCCCGCGCAAGCGCAGAAGCTCGCCCGGCTGCACCCGCAGGCGCTGATGACGCTCTTCCAGCTGGCACGGCTCCTGCTGGTCACGAACCGTCTGGCGGAGGCCGAGACGCTGCTCCGCGACGTCCGCGAGCGCTTTCGCGCACTACGCGGCGAGAAGGACCGGGACACCCTGCGCGCACGCCTGGCGCTGGCTTACTGCATCGGCATGCAGGGCCGGGACGAGGAGATCGCGGATGAGTACGCCGCGGCGGTGGCCGCCGCGCGGGAGACCTTCGGCGACGACGAATTCACCCGCACCGCCGTCACCGATTGGCAAGCCCACCTCGCCAGGCGTGCGGCTCGGACCAGGGCTGCCAGCGAGAAGTAGTCATCGCGTCCCGACGACCACACCACCACCGGCCTCGGCCAGCACCGCGGCCCGCCGCGCGAACGCGAGGTCGAGCGCGGTCAGCCCGCCGGCCTCGTGCGTGCTGAGCCGCAGGTCGACCTGCGCGTAGCAATTGCGCCAATCGGGGTGGTGGCGCAGCTCCTCGGCGACCTGCGCCATCTGCTGCATGAACGCGAACGCCGCGCGGAAGTCGGCGAAGCGGTAGCTGCAGCACAGCGCGTCGCCGTCGCGGCGCCATCCGGGCAAGGTGGCCAGCTCGCGGTCGATGCGCGCGGGGTCGAGTCGTTCGGCCATCGCCCGGCAGGGTAGCCGTTCTCGCGGTCGGCGGGCCCGACGTGTTACCATCCCGGCCACGATGCCCACGACCCGCACGCTGGTCGGCCTCCTGGTCATGGCTCTGGCAGCCACCGGCTCGGGCTGCGGCCTCGCCAGCGCGCGCCGCAGCCAGGACTGGTCCCAGGTGCAGGACGAACGCCTGTTCCGCTGCTGCCACATCGGCAACTACGGCAGCGGCGTGCTGCTGCTGCAGGACGAGACCGACCTCTGGATCCTCGCCAATTCGCACATCGTCTCGCGCTGCGCGACGGTGCACGTCGTCGATCGGAAGACGCGCGAATGGCGCGAGTTCACGGCGTGGGTCGCGGCCGCCGGCGACGATGCGAGCGAGGACTTCGCGCTGCTGCGGGCCGCACCGCTGCCGGATCGCGAACCGTTCGTGACGCACCTCGCGACGCCGCTCGGCGATCGCGAGCTGCGCACCGTCCAGCTGCTGCCGGTCTCGACGGCGACGACGCCGAAGGCGCTGAGCCTGCCCGCCGTCGGCCGCCGCACGCCGGTAGCCGCCAGCGAGGCCAGCGCCGCGGCGCGTGAGCGCGACATGATGTGCGTGTTCGGTGGCGTTCGGCAGGCCAACAGCGGCACGCCGGTGTTCGACGGCGACCGCCTGATGGGCCTGAACGAGGTGCACCCGTTCGGCGCCAAGGTCGCGACGGCCAGCGCCGATGGCGAGACCGTCGGCACCGAACGCGAGGTGGTCGGCATCGGCGCATCGACCCCGCAGGCGATCGACGCGTTCCTGCGTCGCCATGGCTTCGCCGCGCTGGCCGACCGCCTGCGCTAGCTCGAGCGCGCCGCTTTCGCCGTCCTGCGGCGTCAGGCGAGCCGAAGCGTGCTCGGC
>CAYMRG010000322.1:0-6425 GCA_964392555.1 uncultured candidatus Brocadiaceae bacterium | reverse complement strand
CGCTGCGGAGCAGCGCGACGCGGCAATCGGCGATTCCCCGCCCACGACTAGCTTGCGGGCGACGGGGAGGCATCGCGCAGCCGCGGGGAGGTGGTGGCGGCGGGAAGCAGGGGCCGCGGCGTGCTGCGGAGCAGCGCGACGCGGCAATCGGCGATTCCCTGGCCCCTTGCTAGAAGGCCCCGATCGTCACGGCGAGGCCGTTGGAAGCTGAGACCAGCGTGATCCCGGCAGGACCGAACTCGAGCGGCACAACCTGATGGACGAACTGCTGGCCGATCAACGAGCTTGCCGCCGGCAGGAGCAGCACGGTCTCGAGAGTTCCCGCAGGAGCCGGGACGAACTGCAGGAAGTCGGGGCTGGCCAGGAGCACGCAGCCGGCGGCAGCCTGTGGCAGGATCGAAGACAACGCAACCGACACGGACGACAGGCCAAAGACACCCACCGCAAACGTCGGCGCGGGGATCCCTGACGCCAGCGCGCGGAACGAACCGCCGAGCCACGGCAGGTTGGTCACCGCGAGCGCAACCGGGCCGGCCGAACTGCTGCAACCGGCACCGAAGGCCGAGGAGCTGGCCGCGCAACCCGACGTCATGCCGGCGAGGAATGGGCTCGCGACACCGTCGATCGTCTCGAACTCACCGCCGATCATCAGCGTGCCTTCGTTGGTCATTGCGAGCGTGTTCAGGCTGCCATCCGCCCCCGAACCGACCGCGCTCCAGGCGATGCCGTTCCAGCGCGCGAGCCTGACGTTGAAGACACCGCCGACGGAGGGGAAGCTGCCGGCGGCGAGCAGATCGCCGTCAGGCAGCACGACGAGCTTGCTGACGCTGCCATTGAGTCCGGTGCCGAGCGGGCTCCAGCTGGTGCCGTTCCACCTGGCGACGCGCGAGGCCGGTGCTCCGCCGGCGGAAGTGAACGAGCCACCGACGACCAGGTCACCCGAACGCAGCCGAGCGATCGAAGCCACGCTGCTGCCAATTCCGGCGCCGAGCGGCGACCAGCTGGTGCCGTTCCAGCGGGCGACCCTCGCCGCGGCGACGCCGCCAGCCATCTGGAAATTGCCGACGACGACAATGGCGCCGTTGTCCTCCTGCACCATGTCGGCAACATAGTTGTCGAGGCCGCTTCCCATCACCGACCAGGCGCCGGCATGCCACCATGCGATGTTGTTGGCGGGCACGCCACCGATCGGCGCGAAGTCCGCGCCGACGACGAGGCCACCGTCGCTGGTGGCCAGCATGCTCACAATCGGACTGCCGCCGAAGCTGGGTGGAACGATCGAGGCACCCATGCTCGACCAGGCCGTGCCATTCCATCTCGCCAGGTAGTTCGCAGGCACGCTCCCCGCCGTCGCGAATGCCCCGCCGACGACCAGATCGCCATTGGTCAACTCAGCCGTGGCGCTGACCTGGTTGCCCACGCCACCGCCGAGAGACTGCCACGACACGCCATCGAAACGGGTCACGTAGCGTTCGCCAGGCCCGCGCAGTTCGAAGTCACCGCCGACGAGCACGCCACCGTGGCGCAGCGCGGTCAGAGTGACGACGCGCCGGCTGAAGCCATCGACGAGCGCCGACCACGAGGTGCCATCGTGGAGCGCGACGGATCGGGCACTGACACTGCCCATGGTCAAAAAGGTCCCTGCGGCCGCGGTCGTGGCATTTTCGATCGCCACGGCCAACACCGTGCTCCCGGCTGCCGGCTGCGAGAATGGGCTCCACGAGGTGCCGTTCCAGATCGCGAGTCGGTTGGCGGTGGCGCCTCCGGCCGTGGTGAAGTAGCCGCCGACGACGAGGTCGCCGTTCGGGCGAGGAACGATCGCGGTCGGCGAGTTGTTGACGCCGGCACCGAGTGCGCTCCAGCCACTGCCGTTCCAGAGGGCAATGCGTGACGCGGAGACACCACCTGCCGACGAGAAGTTGCCACCTGCCACCAGCAGGCCGCCGGCGCTCACCCCGAGCGCAAACACGCCGGCGTTCATGCCCGAACCGAGCGGCGACCAGGAACTGCCGTTCCAGCGCGCGATGTAGTTCGCAGCCACCCCACCGGCCTGGCTGAACGTGCCGCCCGCGACGATGTCGCCGTTCGGCAGCTGCGCCAGCGCCGCGATCGACGTGCCGAACAAGCCGGTAACACCGCCCCCCATGTTGGACCAGCTGGCACCGTTCCAGATCGCGATGTTGTTGGCGGCGAGGCTGCCCACCTGGGTAAACCCACCACCGACGACGACGGCGCCGCTGCTGGTCACCAGCACCTTGCTGATGGGACCGAGCGGCGTGACAAGCGCGAACGGGGCCCACACGACGCCGTCCCAGATCGCCATGCGACCGACCGACAGCCCGCCGGCCGTGGCAAATTCGCCGACGACCAGGAGCCTGCCGTCGGCGAGCACCTTGATGTCGGCGACTGTGCCGCTGACGCCGCTGCCCATGGCGCTCCATTGCCGCGTCGCCGGATCGTAGGCGGCGATGTTGGCTGCGGGCACGTCGCCAGCCACGCCGAAGGCGCCGCCGACGACGAGTAGCTTGGTCGCCGGCCCCGGGCCATCCGGATCCCAGAAGCAGAGGGCGTTGCAATCACCATCGGTGCCGCGCCACGCCGAGTACGCCTCGGTCGAGAGCGCGCACTGTCCACAGAGGAAGTCGACGAGAAACGACGCCAGAAGAGCAGAGATCGTGATGGATCGGATCATCGAGGGAGTCGCCTGTGCCTCTCGAGGGATTCGCAGCGGCGGGCCGGAGCGGCCGCAAAGGCGAGCAGCCTAGCCCAGACTTCTCCCCAGACGCCGCATCCGAGTGCGTCGATTTCGTCGTCCGGCAAGGTGGGCGACCGAAGCGAGTCGCGCGCTCGGCAGTGATGGTGGCGAGAAATGCTGCGAATCGCCGGCGGCGTGCACCATGATCGTCCCCGTCGAAAGTCCGGGGAGGACGACGGCGACGCTGTGCGTTCGCCGCCGGCCCCGTTGCCCACCATGATCCGACGCCAGCTCCACCACCCGATCCTCGCCGCCGCAGTCGCCTTCGTGGCTTCGACCACGGCGGCCGCCCAGGATGCCGCCGCGCAGCAGGCGTTCGCGAAGCTCGGCAAGTCGGCGCAGCAGGCGGCGCTCGAGAAGCTCGCGGGCAGCCTGCCGGACACGCCGCTGGCGAAGGCACTGGTCGCCGCATCGCAGGCGGCGGATCGGCCGGGCGAAGCGCGGGCGGCGCGGCGGGCGGAGCATCGGGGCAAGCGGACGATTGCGTTCGAAGACGAACCGCGCGCGCTGCCGGTGCGCGTCGTCTATGCATTCGGGCTGGGGACGATCGAGCCAGTGGGCGGCGACAAAGGGGCCAAGCCGGCGCCGGCGGCGCATGCGACCAAAGCCAAGGACAAGGGCACGGGCAAGGACAAGGACACCGCGGAGCCGGCCGCCGCCGAACGCGATCCGATCGACATGCAGCAGGCGCTGCTGGGCTGCCTGCCGGGCAGCGACCGCGCGCTGGCGGCGATCGAACGCGACCTCGATGGCGACGCGCGGGGCGACGGCTACGCGGCATTCCTGCAGTCGTGGCGCAACGGGCAGGAGTCGTTCTACGAGGCGCTCGATCGCACGTCCGGCACCAAGGACAGCGTGTTCTTCTTCGACGCGATGCTCGACGACTTCCGCGGCCAGTTCGGCGGCGGACACGGCAGCGCGAAGCTCGCGGGCGGGCTGCAGGCGGCGCACGACGCGCTGCACGAGGCGTTCCTGGCCTACCGGCAATACCGCGGCTTCCGCGAGGCGGTCGCGTGGTCGCTGGTGCTGCCGCCGGACCTGCCGCTGCCGGCGCGATTGCAGCGCTACGAACAGGCGCCCGCGGGCAGCTACTCGCTGCGGCAGCAGGTGGTGATGGTCGCGGCGGTGCTGGATCACGACCACGCGGCGCTCGCCAAGGCGATCGCCGACGGCGCGCCGCCGCTGCCGGAGCCGATCTGGAGTGCGGGCTACGACCCCTACCCGGCATGGAACGCGCTGTTCCGCGGCAAGCTCGACGCGATGATCGACCGCGCGGGCTCGAGCGACGCCTTCCTGCAGCGCGCGCAGGACGAACGGCGCGAGCTCGCGGCGCAGATCCAGGCCGCGGCGAAGCAGGCGATCGCCGACGCGCCGGCGCCGCGCTGAGTCGCGAACGCGCGGGCCGCAGGGCTCAGCCCTGCCGGATCTCCTTCTTCGCTTCCTTGTCCTTGAGGTGCTGGCGCTTGTCGTGCAGCTTGCGGCCGCGCGCGACGGCGATCGTCACCTTGGCGAAGCCGCGCGCGCCGAAGTACACCCGCAGCGGCACGAGCGTCAGGCCCTTGACCAGCGACTTCTCGCGCAGCTTCTTCAGCTCGCGCGCGTGCACGAGGCACTTGCGGCGCCGCTTCGGCTCGTGGTTCATCGCGTTGCCGTGGCTGTACTCCGGAATGTTCGCTCCGAGCAGCCACAGCTCGCCGCGCTCGAGGCGCGCGTAGGCCTCGTCGAGGCTCAGCTTGCCGGCGCGCAGGACCTTGACCTCGGTGCCGCGGAGAACCAGGCCGGCCTCGACGGTCTCGAGGATCTCGTACTGGAAACGCGCCTTGCGGTTCTCGCCGACCAGCGTCTCCGGCGACTTGGCGGCAGTGTTCGAGCCCGTCTTGGCCATCCGGGTCCTTCGCTACGGCATCGCCGCCACCGGCGCAAGCGCGGGTGATCGCGAATCCCCGAACAGGCTCTTGCATCCCCCCGGCCGGTCGCTACGTTCCCTGGCCCCCACTGGTTGCCCAGGTGGCGGAATTGGCAGACGCACTAGGTTCAGGTCCTAGCGGGAGTAACATCCCATGGAGGTTCAAGTCCTCTCCTGGGCACCATTCTTTCTGGCTCGGCCGAACTCTCAGGCCTTTCAGGCTCGGATGAGGTCGGCATGACCCGCCCCCCCTGCTCCGCGCAGAACCGCGACGTGCCGGTCGCGGCGCCCGGCGAGGTGCGGCCACTGCACATCGGCCCGCTCGAGGTGTTCCCGCCGATCGTGCTGGCGCCGATGGCCGGCATCACCAACGCGCCGTTCCGCACGCTCTGCCGGCGGTTCTCGGCCGATCGCTGCCTCTACGTCAGCGAGATGATCACGGCGCGCGCGTTCGTCG
Organism: uncultured candidatus Brocadiaceae bacterium; assembly: GCA_964392555.1. Classification (GTDB taxonomy): domain Bacteria; phylum Planctomycetota; class UBA1135; order UBA1135; family UBA2386; genus CAYMRG01. The sequence goes on along the minus strand of CAYMRG010000322.1, from coordinate 1,307 downwards.
AAGGCCACGCGCGGACGCTGAAGCTCGCCTCGTTCGGCCCCGACGAGAAGGACCGCAAGAGCATCCAGCTCTACGGCACCAACCCGGAGACGCTGGCGCAGGCGACGCGGATCCTGGTCGAGGAATGGGGCGTCCACCACATCGACATGAACTTCGGCTGCCCGGTGCGCAAGGTCACGGCGGCCGGCGGTGGTGCGGCGATCCCGGTCAAGCCGCGGCTGCTGCAGCGGATCGTGCGCAGCGTGGTGCAGAGCGCCGGCGCGGTGCCGGTGACGATCAAGTTCCGCAAGGGCATCGACGACGACCTGCTGACGTTCCTCGACGCGGGCCGGATCGGCGAAGGCGAGGGCGCCAAGGCGGTCGCGCTGCACGCGCGCACCGCCGCGCAGCTCTACTCGGGCGAAGCGGACTGGGCGGCGATCGCGACGCTGAAGGAACACGTGCGGACGATCCCGGTGCTCGGCAACGGCGACGTCTTCGAGTGCTGGGACGGCCTGCGCATGCTGCGGCAGACCGGCTGCGACGGCATCGTCGTCGGCCGCGGCTGCCTCGGCCGGCCGTGGCTGTTCGGCGAGCTGTGCGCGGTGCTGACCGGCGAGGCCCCGCCGATGCCGCCCGATCTCGGCGGCGTGCTGGACACGCTGCGCGAACACGCGCGGCTGCTGGTCGAGTTCTTCGGCGAGAAGAACGGCATGCTGCAGATCCGCAAGTTCACCGGCTGGTACCTCAAGGGCTTCCCCGGGACGAAGCGGCTGATGGTGCCGCTGCACCTGGTCAAGACGTTCGCCGAGCTGGCCGAGCTGGTCGCGACGCTGCCGCGCGACGTCGCCTACCCGGAGGTCGCGCTGCGCGCGCGCCGCTGCAAGGACGGCAAGACGCAGCAGGTGTCGCTGCCCGAGGGCTTCCTCGCCGCGCGCGACGAGGACCTCTGCCTCGAGGATCCCGAAGAGGTCGACGGCGGCTGAAGCGGCGCCGGCGGCTGCATCTCCGCACCGCTCAGCCGACCTCGCCGCCGAGCGCGGCGAGGCGGCGACCGTACTCCTGCAGCACGTCGACGACGACCGCGAGCGTGTGCGTCGAGCCGTGTTCGACCAGCATGTCCATCGTCTCCTCGGCGCCTTCCTGCAGCGCCAGGTCGAGACGCCGTCGCACGTCGTGCGGCGCAAGGCGGCCGACGCAGCGCGCCGCGAGCTGGTTCTGCGCCGACAGCAGGCGGCCGAGGAACGTCGGGATCGGCTCGCCGTCGGCGACCTCGGCGAACTCCGGGACCGGCGCCGCAGGGTCGAGCTCGAGCTGCCGACGCGAAT
>CAYMRG010000321.1:0-6432 GCA_964392555.1 uncultured candidatus Brocadiaceae bacterium | reverse complement strand
ACTCCCGCTCGCCAACGGCGAATCCGCTCGCCGCGCGAGGAACCGCGGGAGTAGTAGATCAGCGGTACGGCCGCAGCCCGTCCTCGATCTCCGACTGCAGCCGCTGCTTCAACGGCTCGTCGCCACCGGCGCCTTCGAGCGCGATCTGTCGCAGCACCGCGGCGACCCAGGCGGTCTGCGCGCGGTCGAGGCCCTGCGCCGGCAGCAGGAACGCGAGGTTCGCCAGCATGTAGGGGTTCTGGACGTCGAGCAGCAGCGTCTGCGCGAACGACGCGACGCCGGCCTCGCGCCCGGCGAGCAGCGCCGCCGCCACCCCGCGCCGTTGCTGCACGCGCGTCGAGGGGCGCACGGCCAGCGACTCGTCGTAGGCGGTGACCGCGTCGCGCAGGCAAGCCTCGGCGCGCGCGCGGTCGTCGAACAACCGCTCGGTGCCCTCGGCGAAGGCGATGCTCGCGACCAGCTCGGGCTGCTGCCACGCCTCGCCACGCGCGCCGGTCCGCGCGAGGTCCGCGGCGATGCGCCGCGCCTCGTCGTAGTGGTGGCGGTTGCGTTCGAGACGAGCCAGCGTGTGGCGCGTGTTCCAGGCGAACGGCCGCAACCGCAGCGCCTCGCGCAGGTGCTCGGCGGCGCGGTCGAGTTCGTTGAGGTTGAGGAAGGCGATGCCGAGGTTGTGGTGCGGGCCGTGTCGTTCGGGCCGCAGCGCCAGCGACTGCTCGAACTCGGGCACCGCGTCGCGGTAGCGCTTGTCGAGCAGCAGCGCCACGCCGCGCATCTGGCAGGTGCGCGCGGTCTTGCGGCCGTAGATCGCCTCGAGCGCGACCGTCTCGTCGTAGAGCTCGCGGATCCGTGTGCTCTGGGTGTGGTCGCTCACTTGCTCGGCGAGGACCGCGCGCGAGAACAGGCGGAAATCGCGTGCCGGCAGGTAGGTGGCCGCCGCGCGCGCGAGCAGCGCGTCGGCGCGTTCGGCGAAGCCCGGCACGTCGCTGCGCCGCAGCTCGTGGACGCCGGCGACGTAGCACGCCGCGTCGGTGTCGGGTTCGGGCAGGTCGGCGAGTGCGCCGGCGTTGCCCGCCGCGCCGCCGTCCGCGTTCGCGCCCGCCGCGTAGCGCGCCGCGAGCGCGCGCAGGTAGGCGCTGGCGCCGTGGTCGGCGATCGCCGCGAAATCGGCGTTCGCAGCCTCGCGGCGGCCGAGGTCGTGCAGCAGCAGCGCGCGCCACAGCCGCACCGGCAGGTCGTCGGGGTCGAGTGCCAGGATGTTGTCGAGCAGCGCGACGTCGGTCTCGTGTTCGTGCGTCAGGTCGCCGAGCAGGCGTTGCTCGGGGTAGCCTTCGATCGCCAGCAGCGACGGCAGCGTCGCCATCAGCTCGGCCTTGGCCGCAGCGCGCTCACGGCGCTGCTCGCGCGCCCACAGCGGCCACGCGACCGCGAACAGCAGCGTCGCCAGCAGCAGCGCCGCGACCGCCAGCGGCCGCGCCGGCGCGCGCCGCCACGCGCGCAGCCGCCGGCCGAACGCGCCGAGCGGGCGCGCCGTCACGGGGCGATGCTGCAGGAACGCGTCGAGGTCCGCGGCGAGCGCAAAGGCGGTGGCGTAGCGGCGCCGCGGATCGCGTTCGAGGCACTTCTCGACGATCGCCACCAGATCGCGCGGCAGATCGCGGCGCGCTTCGGCGAGCGGCGTCGGGTCGCGCGTCGCCAGCGCGGTCAGCACCGCGGCGACGTCGCCTTCGTAGGGCGGGCGGAAGGCGAGCAGGTGGTAGAGCGTCGCGCCGAGGCCGTAGACGTCGAGCGAAGGCGCCGCGTCGGTGACGCCGCCGGCGCGCACCTGCTCGGGCGCCATGTACCACGGCGTGCCGAGCGTCGTCTGCGTCGCCGTCAGGCGCGCGTCGTCGGCGCGCGCGGCGATGCCGAAGTCGAGCAGCACCGGCCGGCCGCCGCGGGCGACGAACACGTTCGACGGCTTGACGTCGCGGTGGACCACGCCGCGCGCATGCGCCGCGGCGAGGCCGCGCGCCAGCTCGGCGGCCCAGCGCGCCGCGAGCCGCGGCCAGTGCGATTCGGCGAGCGGGCCGTGCGCGGCGGTCGCGGCGGCCGCGAGCGCGCCGGCGTCGTCGTGCGCGCCGTCGAGCAGCGCGGCCAGCGTCGCGCCCTCGAGCAGTTCCATGACGAGGTAGTGGATGCCCTCGGGCGTCCGACCGCGGTCGAACACCGCGACGACGTGGCCGTGCTGCAGCGCGGCGAGCGCCTCGGCCTCGCGCTGGAAGCGCTGCTCGGCGTCGGGGTCGCGGAACAGCCGCACGTCGAGGATCTTGACCGCAACCGGCCGCCGCAGTTCGAGGTCCTCGCCGCGGTAGACGACGCCCATCGCGCCGCGGCCGAGGCAGCTCGCGAGCTGGTAGCGATGCGCCAGCAAGGCACCGGCGAGCGGGTCCTCGTCGCGCGCGGCGCGCTGCAGGTCGGCGAGCTGGTCGCTGAGCCCGAGCACCTCGGCCAGCGGTCGCGCCAGGTGCGGCGCATCGGCGCACAGCGCGTTGGCGTCGACCGGCCGACCGGCGTCGAGCTCCTGCAGCGCCTGCCGCACGAGTTCGATCAGCCGCTCCTGGTCCTGCTGGTTGCGGGCGAGGGTCACGGGCGGCGATGGTAGCCGACGCGGTCCAGCCCTGGACGCCGCGGCGGGCGTCGAGGACGCTTTCCGCAGCCATGCGGATCGTCACCTCGTCGTTCGGCCTGTCGCTCGCCCTGCTGCTCGGCCCGTTGGCAACGGCCCAGGAACCCGTCGCGCAGGACGCGACGGCGTTGGGCCGGGTCGTCACGGCCGGCTTCACCGACCTGCGCTGGCAGCCGCGCACGCTCGCCGACCTGCACGCCGACGCGGCGACCGTGCTGTTCTTCGCCACGATCGACTGCCCGCTGGTGCAGCGCTACCTGCCGCGGATCGGCGCGCTGGCGAACGACTACACGGCGAAGGGCGTCGCGGTGCTGGTCGTCAACGTCGGCGCCGGCGACGACCTGGTCGCGGCCTGTGGCCAGTGCGCCGAGGTCGCGCCGGCCGCGATCTTCGCCAAGGACTTCGACCTGCGGCTCGCGACCGCGTGCGGCGTCGATCGCACCGCAGCCGCCGTCGTGCTCGACCGCGACCACCGGCTCGTCTACCGCGGCCGCGTCGACGACCAGTTCGGCTACGCGGGCGCGCGCGAGGCGCCGACCCGCGCCGACCTGCTGACGGCGCTCGACGACGTGCTCGCCGGCCGCGCGGTCGCCGTCGCGACGACGCCGATCGCCGGCTGCAAGATCACGCCGCCGCTCGCCGCCGCCGAAGGCGCAGCACCGACGTTCGCGCGCGACATCGCGCCGCTGCTGCAGCAACACTGCCAGGAATGCCACCGCCCGGGCGGCGAGGCGCCGTTCGCGCTGCTCGACGAGGCCGCGGCGCGCAAGCACGCGGCGATGATCGCCGAGGTCGCCGAGCAGGGCCGCATGCCGCCGTGGTACGGCAGCCCCGCGCACGGCGCGTTCGTCAACCACCGCGGTCTGCCGCCGGCGGCGCGCGCGACGTTCGCCCGCTGGTTCGCCGCCGGCGCGCCGGGCGGCGACGCGAAGGACCTGCCGCCGGCGCGCACCTGGCCCGACACGACCTGGCGGATCGGCGAGCCGGATCTCGTCGTCACGATCAAGGGCGCGATCAAGCTGCCCGCCGACGGCGTCGTGCCGTACCGCTACTTCGTGCTGCCCTTCAAGTTCATCGAGGACACCTGGGTCGAGGCGATCGAGATCCATCCCGAGAACCGCCGCGTGTTGCACCACTGCAACCTCGCGCGCGTCAAGTTCGGCGAGGGCTTCTCGCAGGAAGGCTTCATCACCGGCTACGTGCCCGGCGGCGATCCGCTGGTCATGGACCCGGGCGTCGCGGTGCGTATCCCGGCCGGCTGGGCGCTCGCGCTGCAGGCGCACTACGTGACCACCGGCGAGCTCGAACAGGACCACCTCAGCGTCGGCTTCCGCTTCCCGCGCGTGCCGGTGCAGAAGGAGATGAAGGTCGCGATCGCCGCCAACACGCGCTTCGCCATCCCGCCCGGCGCGCGCGCGTATCCGGTGCAGGCGACGCGCACGTTGCGCGAGGACGCGATCGGCATCGGCCTGTTCGTCCACATGCACCTGCGCGGCCGCGACATGAAGATCACCGCGCACCGCCCCGACGGCGCCGACGAGGAGCTGCTGCTGGTGCCGAACTACAACTTCGACTGGCAGCAGTCCTACCGCTGGGCGCCGGGCGCGATGACGTTCGCCGCGGGCACGAAGTTCACCGCGCTCGCGCATTACGACAACTCGGCGTGGAACCCGTTCAACCCGGACCCGACACAGACCGTGCGCTTCGGCCTCGAGACCGAGGACGAGATGCACTACGCGTTCCTGTTCTGGTACGGCCAGCACGAGCAGCTCGGCCTGAAGATCGATCCGGCCACCGGCCACGTCGTCGCCGGCGCGTCGGGCGGGCAGTGAGCGTGCCGGGCGTGACGCCGGGCCGCGTGAGGCTTGCGCGCGACGCCGCTGCGCGGTCCGCTGTGGCGATGCGCGCCGTACTGCGACCGTTCGTGCCGTGCCTGCTGCTGCTGCTGCTCGCCGCCCCGCGGCCCCAGGATCCGCAGCCGGATCCCGCCGCGCTGCAGCGCGCGCAGGACGTCGGCCGCACCGGCGCGCCGCACCGCGTGCTCGCCGCGCTCGTCGGCGCCTGGGACGTGGCGATCGAGACGCCGGTGGCCGGCGGCGAACCGCGTCGCGAAGCGGGCACGGCGCAGGGTCGCGCGCTGCTCGGCGGCCGGTATGTCGAACTCGCCTTCGCCCTGCGGCTCGGCGGCCAGCCGGTGCAGGGGCTGCAGATCCTCGGCTTCGACATGCTGCACGAGGTCTACACATCGTCGTGGCGCGACGACCTCAGCACCTGGGCGATCGAGGCCGCCGGCGCGGCGGTCGAGGACCGACCGCAGCAGCTGGCGCTCTACGGTTCGCTGGTCGACGCGGCCCATCCGACCGGCCGCGCCTTCCGCCTCGAACTCGACCTGCAGACGCCGGACGTGGTCGCGATGCGTCTGCTCGGGCGCGTCGACGAAGCGGACCCCGACGCCGGCGACGTCGTGCTGCAGACGCAGCGCTGGACGAAGCGCTGAACGGGCGGTCGGCGCATTCCGCGCGTCACTTCGCGTCGCTGCCGTTCGCCGGCTTCGGCGCGGTCCTCGGCGCCACCTTGCCCTGCACGTCGAGGCCGAGCTTCTGCAGCTTCGGCGCGATCGTCGCGCGGCAGTACGGCTGGCCCTGATGGCTGCGGTAGTAGTCCTGGTGGTAGTCCTCGGCCGGGTAGAACGTCGCCCACGGCACGACCTGCGTGACGATCGGATCGCGGTGGTCATGCTGCGCCTTGGCGATCGCCGCCTGCGCCGCCTGGTGCTGCGCCTCGTCGGCGTAGAAGACCACCGACCGATACTGTGTGCCGACGTCGTTGCCCTGGCGGTTCAGCGTGGTCGGGTCGTGCGAGTGGAAGAACCACTCGAGCAGCTGCTCGTAGGTGATCCGCGCCGGATCGAACGTGACCTCGACGACCTCGGCGTGGCCGGTCATGCCCGAGCAGACTTCCTGGTAGGTTGGGTTGGCGACGGTGCCGCCGGCATAGCCCGACGTGACGTCGAGCACGCCGTCGAGCTGCTCGAGCACGGCCTCGCTGCACCAGAAGCAGCCGTTGCCGAACAGCGCCTTGGCAGGGCGCGGTGCAGCTGGTCCTGGCCTGGCCGGATCGGTCGAGGTGACGGTCGGGGCGGCGGCCGGCGCGACTTCCGGCGCGGGGGACGGCGCGGGCGATGACGCGATCGGCGCCGGCCCGGCGGGCGGCTTGGCTTGGTCCATGGTGGGGGGCTGCGAGCAGGCGACGGCGAGCGCGCACAGGAGGGCGCGGGGGAGCCAGCGCATGGCGAACGCGGTCATGCGACCCAGAGTAGGCATGGGGGCGGTCTACGGCCAAGGGCCCGGAAAGTGCCGGGAGGTGCTTCCCGGGTTTCGCGAGCTCAGTATCATCCGACTCGCACCGCGCCGGCAGCCGCCGTTGCGGAGGCATGCGCCCGCCGGCCTCACGAACCTCGACGAGGATGGCTTCCTCGCCGGCCGGGGCATTCCCGCCACTCGCGGAGGAAGCCAGATCCGAATGGGCAAGAGACTCTACGTCGGGAACCTACCCTACGACGCCGATGAAGCTTCGCTGCGCGAGGTCTTCGCCGCCGACGGCCGCAAGGTCGACCGCGTGCACATCGTGCTGGACCGCGACACGCAGCGGCCGCGCGGCTTCGCGTTCGTCGAGATGGGCACGGACGCCGAGGCACAGCAGGCGATCGCGACGCTGAACGGCACGATGTTCGGCCCAGCGGCGGGCTTCGGCTTTTTCTGTCGTGC
>CAYMRG010000320.1:0-6454 GCA_964392555.1 uncultured candidatus Brocadiaceae bacterium | reverse complement strand
GATGCACGCCGGGGACGCCGCGGCGGCTCGCCGGTGGCTCCGTGCCGGGGGCGAATTCGAGCCCCGCTCGGCGCGTTAGCATCCCCACCCGTGCGCTACCAAGGCTCGATCTACCGCCCGCCCAGCGAGGCCGACTCCTACATCCTGCAGGCGACGCTCGGGTGCAGCTGGAACAAGTGCACCTACTGCGCGATGTACCGCGAGAAGCCGTTCGCGGTGCGGCCGCTCGACGAGACGCTGGCGGACATCGCGCTCGCGGGGCGACGATTCGGCGGGCGGGTGCACAAGGTGTTCGTCGCCGATGGCGACGCGCTGATCCTCGACCTCGCTCACTGGCGCACGATCCTCGCGGCCTGCCGCGCCGCGTTCCCGGCGCTGCGGCGCGTCTCGTGCTACGCGATGGCTGGCAACATCCTGGCCAAGTCGCCCGACGACCTGGCCGAACTGCGCGCGCTCGGGCTCGAATTGCTCTACATCGGGCCGGAGAGCGGCGACGATGCGACGCTGAAGGCGATCGCGAAGGGCAGCACGGCCACCGACCACGTCGCGGCGGCGCAACGCGTGCACGCGGCCGGCATGCAGCTGTCAGCGATCTTCCTGCTGGGAGCCGGCGGCACGGCGCGCAGCGAGCAGCATGCGCAGGCGTCGGCGACGCTGGCGACGGCGATGGATCCGCGCTTCCTGTCGACGTTGACCTTGACCGTGGTGGCGGGAACCCCGCTCGCGCGCGCCGCGCAGAAGGGGCTGTTCACGCTGCCGGACGAGCTGGCGATCCTGCGCGAGCTACGCACGTTCGTCGGCAAGTGCGCGCCGCGTGACGCGGTGTTCCGCAGCAACCACGCTTCGAACCGACTGCCGATCGCCGGCCGACTGCCGCGCGATCGCGACGCGATGTTGGCCGCGATCGACGGCGCGCTGGCCGGCGAGGTGCCGCTGCGGCCCGAGTGGCTGCGCGGCCTTTGAGCGACGGCTACTTCTTGGCCTTCTTCGCGGCCTTGGCCTTCTTGCCCGCCTTCTTCGCTTTCTTCTTGCCGGCGGCCTCGGCCTTCGAGGTCTTGGCGAGGTCGGCGCGGTGCGATCGCTCGTAGGTCTGGATGTCCTTGAACTGCCCGTCCGCTTTGCGGACGGCGTAGAGCTTCTTGCCCGCGGAGCTGCGGTGCGTGGTGCGACGAGCCTTCTTTGCTTTCTTTGCCATGGTCGCGGAGCGTATCGCGGGATCGCGCGCGACGGAATGATCTCGCGCTGCGTCAGCGACGTCCGACCAGCCACGCCCTCGCCATGCCGACGAACTGCATCGGTACCACGATCACGCGAGCCAGTGCTCTGACTGCAGGAACGCCGGCAGCATGTCGATCCCGCCGAACGAGGCACGGACCATTGCGGCAACCGACCTGCAATCGACCCGCGGTGAACAGGCAGAGCCGAGTCGCCAGGCGGCACATTCGCGCAGTGTGTCCCACCACCGCCGGCGGCGCCGACCCTTGCGGAACCTGCCGCTCGCCACGACAGTAGCCGAGCGATGCTCGGGCCCCTGGTCTTCGGCGCCGTGGCGGCGCTCCTGCTCCTCGTTCTCGACCTCGGTCTGCGCACCGCGATGGGCCATGCCGACGCCACCGCGCCGGGCCCGCGGCTGCTGCTCGCGGCGCGCGTCGTCGCGATCTTCCTGCTCGCCGCGACGCTGGCCACCGCCTGCCGCACCGAGGACCTCGCCGGCAGCGCCGCGTGGGCAGCCCTGTTCGGCGCCGCGGGGCTCGCCGCGTTCGAGCTGGCGCTCGGCCTGACGATGCGCCCGCTGCGCGGCGTGATCGCGGCCGCCCGCGGCGGCAACCTCGCCGCGGCCGTGGCGTTCGCCGCGCACACGGTCGCGGTCGGCATCCTGGTCGCGAACGCGTTCGGCGGCACCTCGTGGACCGATCTCGGTCTCGCCTTCGGTTCGCTGGCGGTCGGCCTCCTGACGCTGGTGCTGCTCGGCCTGCTATGGCGCCTGCTGACCGCCTACGACGACCGCGCCCGGATCCTCGGCGACAACGTCGCGGCCGGCCTGGCGCACGGCGGGCTGGTGATCGCCCTCGCGCTGGTGATCGCCCATGCCGCCGACGGTGAATACCTCGGCCCGTGGCCGGCGCTCCGCGAATACGGCGTCGCCCTCGCCGAGGGCCTGCTGGTCTGGCCGCTGCGGCAGCTGGTCGTGCAATGCCTGATCCTGCGCGCACGGCCGACGCTCTACGGCGGCGCGCTGGACCGCGCGATCGCCGAGCACGGCGACGTCGGCGCCGGCGCGCTCGAGGCAGGCACCTACCTGGCCGTGGCCCTGTTCGTGGTGCGCCTCGCGTGAACGACTACGCGCAGCTCGCGGCGGCGCTGCAGGCGACCGCGGTGTTCGACGATCCGTGGCTCGACGGGCGCGAACGCTTCCGCGCGGCGCCGCTGCGGCTCGCGCCGCAACGATGGCGCGCGCTGCAGGCGGCCGCAGCGGCGGTCGCCGCGGTCCACGATGAGGTCGCCGCGCAGTGCCTGCAGGACCCGTCGCTGCTGGCGACGTTCCACGGCCTGACGCCGTGCCAGACCGCGATGTGGCAGGCGAGCGCGCCGCACTGGCACGGGATCGCACGCGCCGACGTGTTCTGGACCGCCGACGGACCGCAGGTCTGCGAACTCAACAGCGACACGCCGAGCGGCGAAGCCGAAGCCGTGCTGATCAACCGGGTTCTGCAGGACCGCGTCGCCGGCGATCGCGACCCCAACGCCGAACTGCCGGCGCGCTTCGTCGCAATGGTCGAGGCCTGGGCGCGCACCTGCGGCCACCGCGGCCCGCTGACGGTCGGCCTGCTCTACCCCACCGAGCTGACCGAGGACCTGTCGATGATCGCGGTCTACCGGCGCTGGTTGCACGCCGCCGGCCACCGCACGGTGCTCGGCGCGCCCTGGAACCTCGGCACGGCCCACGACGGCCGCGCCGCGGTGTTCGCGACGCCGTGCGACGTCGTGGTGCGCCACTACAAGAGCGACTGGTTCGGCGAACGGCTGCCCGTCCGCGACGACGAGTCGCCGGCCGCGGACTGCGCGCCGCTCGCCGCGCCGCTGCTGCACCTGCTGACCGCGCAGGTCGAGGGCCGCACGGCGACCGTCAACCCGTTCGGCGCCGTGCTGACGCAGAACAAGCGCACGCTGGCGTTCTGCTGGGAACGCATCGCGACGTTCTCGCCGGCGGCGCAGGCGGCGATCCGCCGCTACCTGCCGTTCACGGTGCGGCTCGAGACGGTCCGCGACGATCTCTGGCACGCACGCGAACGCTGGGTGCTCAAGTCCGACTACGGCTGCGAAGGTGACGAGGTCGTACTCGGCCCCGAGGTCGACCAGGCGACCTGGGAGGACGCGCTCGCCCACGCGATCAGCCAGCGCTGGATCGCGCAGCGCTGGTTCGCCGCCGAGCGCGACGCCGCCGGCGAGGTCACGAACCACGGCATCTACCTGATCGGCGGCGCGCCGGCGGGCATCCTCGCGCGCGTGCACGGCGCTGGTCCGACCGACGCGACGGCACGCACGGCGCCGGTGCTCGTCGCCGCGACGGAGGCGCCGTGAACGAGCCCGACGACGGCAAGCTGCCGTTCGGCCTGCAGGCGGCCTACGACCAGCGCGAGCTGCTCGGCGCGCGCTGGTGGCAGCAGCGGCTCGCGGCGCCGCGCGGCGGCAGCACCTCGCGCCGCGAGGCGCTCGGCGTGATCGCGGCGCTCGGCGGCCTGGCCGTGATCGGCGGCTCGATCGTGGCGGCGCATGTGCTGGGCAACAGCCGCAGCTCGGCGCCGCTCGAACGCGACTCGCTCGAGCTGCAACGCGCGTTCGGCTTCGCGGCCACGGCCAACGAAACGCGCTTCGCGTGGCCCGACCCGATCGACGTCGATGCCGCTGACCGACCGCTCGATCGGACCACGCTGCCGCGGCTCGCCGAGGCCCTGACCCCGCGCGATCCGGTGTGGCAGCCGGCGTACGTGCCGACCCTGTTCCAGGTGCTCGCCGATTCCCACAGTGGCCCGCTCGTCGATCTGTTCCAGATGATCCGTTCGCCGGCGATGGTCGCGGCCTTCGCGCAGGGCGAGGCGCTGCGCGAGCTGTTGCCGCTGCTCGACGAACCGACCGCGACGTTGCTCGTCGTCGACCTCGCGGGGCCGGCGAGCGTCGCGCTGGCGGCGGGACTGGCCGAAGCGACGACGACCGTGTTCACGTTCGGCAACTGGCCGCACCCGCTGGGCGTGGTGCCGTCGCACCAGACGCTCGCGGCGGCGGTCTACCACCGCCCGCACTTCGCGCAGCCCGCCGATGGTGTGCCGCGTCCGGCCGTGCTGGTACTCGACCGCAACCGCCTCACCCCCTACGCCAACCAGACCGACCGTTTCGACAACCGCTACCGCGCCCGCGTGCCATCCGCCGAGGACCTGCGCCAGCGCGGCGTGCGGCGCGTGCTCTACGTCCTGCCCGCGGGCGCCGAGCCGCGCGAACTCGACGACCTCAACGAGTCCTTCGTCGCCTGGCAGGAAGCCGGCATCACCGTGAAGTTGTTCAGCGTCGGGGATCTCGAACCGGAATCGGGCCAGCCCACTTCCACCGGTTCAGCCACGCGGCGCTACTTCTGGCACGGCTCGCCGGGCTACCACCCGTGGCTGTGGCACGCCTACGGCTGGCCGAGCCGGCGCCCCGGCGGACTCGCCACGGCGACGCCGCCGCCGTTCCAAGCGTTCACGACCGGCTACGTGCCGCACCATCGCGTGACGATGTTCACCGCGAAGCCGCGCTTCGGTCGCACGCTGCTGCCCGACCCGGCGAATTCCGGCGGCGGCTCCTGGTCCCGATCCGGGGCCCGTTCCTGGGGAGGCGTCGGCAGCTGACATGAGCGACGTCTTCTTCGGTATCCAGGTCGCGGTGCGGGCGCCGGGCGGCGACCCGTGGCGGCAGCGGCTGCTCGACCTGCTGCGGAGCCGGCAGCGCGACCTCGCGCTCGACGACCAGCGGGGCTTCCACGGCCAGCTCGCGAACCTGCTGCTCGAAGCGCAGGATCGCATGCCGCTCGGCTTCTGGGACTTCGTGCCCGACGGCCGCACGCAGTTCGCCGAGTGGGTGCAGGGCATCGAGGACGACACCGGTGAACCGTGGGTGCCCGACCCGAGCGGCGCGCGCATGGACCACGTGCTGGTCTCGGCGCTGTTCCTGTTGCCGGTCGGCGGCACCAGCGCGGAGCGCGTCGGCGAACGCTGCGACCTGCCCGAGTCGCAGTGGCGCACGCGGCGCACGTGGCGGATCCTGATCGAGACACCGACGCAGCTCGACTGGTCGAGCGTGCGCAGCAGCGCCGTCTACGCGACGCCGGGCGACCTCGAGTCCGGCTTCTCGCTGCGCGAGCTCACCGGCGAAGGCTACGAGTATCTGCTGCCGATCGAGTGAGCCCGCGGCTCACTCCCCGCCCGGCTTCTGCCGCCCACGCTTGATCTCGCCGCGCTGGCGCTTCTCGTCGACGCGGCGGCGCTGCGAACCGCGCGTCGGCTTGGTGGCGACGCGGCGCTTGCGGCGCACGAGCGCGTTCGCCAGCAGGCTCGCCATGCGCGCCAGCGCCGCCTCGTAGTTCTGGAACTGGCTGCGGTGCTCGCTGGAGGTCACGCACAGCATGCCGTCGGCGTCGAGGCGGTTCGCCAGCACCTCGCGGATGCGCGCGACGTCGGCCGGCCCGAGCACCGCCTCCGCCGCGGCGAGGTCCAGCCGCAGGTCGACCTTGGTCTCGGTCTTGTTGACGTGCTGACCGCCGGCGCCGCCGCTGCGCGAGAAGCTGAGGTGGAAGCAGTCCTTGGGCAGCATGCGCCCGTCCTTCAGCCAGAGATCAGAGCGTGACATGGTCCACCCATCCCGCGGCCGGTTGCCGCTGCGCGTGCCATTCGGCGGCCAGCCACGCCGCCCCGCGCGCCGGCGCACGGTCGTCGAGCAGCCGCGGCGCGCGGCAGCCGAACGTCGCCAGCCGCGCCGCGACCTGGCCGCGGTAGCCGTCGACCGCGCGCAGCACGCCGCCGCCGAACGCGACCGACAGCCCTGTCAGGTCGAGGCCCGCGCGCCGGGCCGCGGCGACGACGAGCATCGCCAGCGCTTCGGCGCCGGTGGCGAGCACTTCGTTTGCGACCGCGTCGCCGGCGGCCGCGACCGCCAGCACGGTCGGCAGCTGTGCCGCAACCTGGCCGCTGTCGAGCCGCTGCAGAACCGCGCCGAGCCGCTGCGGTGCCGGTGCCGCGAACGCCCCGGTCAGCGCTTCGGCGAGCGCGGTCGGCGGACCGAGGTCGTCCACGGCGAGCAGCACCGCGGCCGCGGCGCGCCGCACGAGGTCGTAGCCGCTGCCCTGGTCGCCGAGCAGGTAACCGCGACCGCCGACGCGCACGAGCTCGCCGGCGGCGCCGCGCGCGATCGCGAACGAACCGGT
>CAYMRG010000319.1:0-6455 GCA_964392555.1 uncultured candidatus Brocadiaceae bacterium | reverse complement strand
CAACCAAAGGTTGCGCGGCGCTGCGCGCCGCCAGAAGGGGCCGCAGGCACGCTGTAGTCTCCAGGGGCGACTCCTACTCCCGCTCGCCAACGGCGAATCCGCCGCCACGCGAGGCAACGCGGGAGTAGTAGATCAGCGCGTCCTGCGGCCGCAACCAAAGGTTGCGCGGCGCTACGCGCCGCCAGAAGGGGCCGCAGGCACGCTGGAGTCTCCAGGGGCGACTACTACTCCCGCTCGCCAACGGCGAATCCACTCGCCACGCGAGGAAACGCGGGAGTAGTAGATCAGCGCGCCCCGCTGGTGGCGAGGCAACGCAGATGCCGGGGATCAGCCCTTCTTGCGATGGTAGGTGATCGTCATGACGCTCTCGCCCGCCGCACCGGTGAACGTCATCTGCAACTCGCGGGCGTCGTCGCCCTGCGCGGTCTGGACTTCCTTGACCTTGCCCGGCTTGCCGTCCTCGAGGATGCAGTCACCGTGCATCGTGAACGCCTTGGTCTTCGCGTCGTAGACGCCGTTGGTCGTCATCAGGAACGGCGACATCGAGTCGATCCAGTACGCGACGTAGGTCTTGCTCACCGGGTCGTAGCCGGTCAGGCCGTGGCCCTCGAACGGCTGGCCCATCATCTCGCTGCGGAAGTCGCTCCAGAACCAGCGGCCCTCGCAGATCGGCGTGACCACCTCGGTGGCCTGGCTCTTCATCATCGGCTGGCCGCCCATCGTCATCACGACGTCCGCCGTCCAGGCGCCGATGCCGGCCGCGAGCGGCGCGTATTCCGGCGCCACGGTCGCCGTGGCGTGCGCGCTCGCTTCACGGGCCGCGCCGGCCTTCGCGCGCGTGCGCGTGATCGTCATGCACGGCATCTCCTTGCCGGCCGCATCGATCAGCACACACGTCTCGGTCGCGTGGTCCGCGTCGGCGAACACCATCGTGCTGCGGCTCTTGCCCATCGACGAGTTGCCGGTGAACGTCCAGGTCCTGGTCTTCGCGTCGTAGGTTCCCTCGGCGCTGCTCGGCGGCTCCTCCTGGCTCGACACCCAGATGCTCGGGTAGTTCTTCTTCTGCGGGTCGTAGCCGACCAGCCAGACGCCCTGGAACGGTTTGCCATCGAAGGTGCCGGTGATCGTCGACCTCGCCCAGAGGCCATTGCACAGCAGTTCGATGTGCTCGGTGCCGGGGTTCTCGGTGGCCTTCTCCATGCCGGGCACGCCCGGCATCGCTTCGGTCTTGCAGACCGTGAGCCAGTCGCCGGCGAGCATCGCCAGCGGCGCGTGTTCGGCGGTCTTGGGGTTCGGCATCGCCGGCGCCTCAGGCGCCGCGGGGCGGTCGTTCTGCGCGATCGCGAGCGGCGCGACCAACAAACTGGTGAACAGGACGTGGGACAGGTTCATGGCGAGTGCTCCTTCGTGGGAACGTGGGAGCCTGAGGTGTAGCAGGGATGGCGCGCGGTGTCGCTGGTCGCAGTGCCCGCGATCCGGAGCGGCTCTGGCCCTGGCGCAGGAGCACCGCCGCGTCGGCAGCTCCCCTGCCCTGCGGTCGCCGAAATCGCCGACCAACGGATAGCATCGCCGCATGCCCAGGATCGTCGTCGGCGCCGTCATGCTCGCGTCCCTGCTCGCGGGCTGCACGCACCTGCTGCCGCCGCCGCCCCAGCCGCTCGCCTACGACCCCGCCGCGGCGGCGGCGACCTGCAAGGTGTTCCACCCCGTGCGCGCGGCCGACGGCCGGCTGCTGACCAAGGGCCTGGGCGGCGAGTTTCCCCACCACCGCGGGCTGTTCCTCGGCTGGAACGACACGCAGTGGCGCGGCCGCCATCTCGACTTCTGGCACTGCCACGGCGGCGAATCGCAGCGCTTCGCCGGCTTCGTCGCACCGGCGACCGTCGGCCTGACCGACGACTGGCAGGTGTCCTCGCTCACCTGGTGCGCGCCCGACGGCAGCGAGGTGCTGCGCGAACGGCGCGCGCTGCGGCTCGCCGACGAAGGTGCGGGCACGCTGCACTACGCGCTGCGGAGCCATCTCGAAGCGCTCGACCAGCCGCTGCACCTCGGCGGCGATCCGCAGCACGCCGGCCAGCAGTTCCGCGCCTTGCAGCAGTTCGCCGAACCGGGTGCCACGCCGCTGCGCTACGTGCGGCCCGCCGGCGCCGAACCGCACGACAACGACGTCTGGACGAACTGCGCGTGGACCGCGGCGATCCTGCCGTTCGCCGATCGGCCGGTGACCGTGCTGCGCGTCGAGGGGCGCGCCAACCCGACGCCGACGTGGTCGACGCGCGGCTACGGCCGCTTCGGGGCGATGTGGACGATCGACCTGCCGGCGCACGGCGCGGTCGATCTCACCGTCGACTACGTGGTCGCCGACGGCGAGCGCGACGCGGCGTGGTGTGCTTCGCAGGCGGCCCGGCTGCGCGGCGCTTAGCGCCGCCGCTCAGCCACCCTTGTGCAGCGCGCGCAGGCCGACGACCTCGGCGCGCAGGGCGGCGGCCACGGCCTCGAGCGCGGCGACGCGCGCGGCGAGTTCGGGCGCACTGCTCGACGCACCGGCGAACGTCGGCGCGGCGACCCGCGGGGCGGCCGGCGGTGGCACGGCCAGCGCTGGCGACGGCAGCGGTGGCGACGGCAGCACGGCCGACGGCGCGGCTTCGTGCTCGCTGCCGTCGCCGAGGCGATGCCGCCACCGCCGATCGCGCTCGCGCGGCGCGAGCGGCAGCTGTTCGACCAGCGCCGGCTTCCTCGCCGCGAGTTGCTGCAGCAGCGCTTCGATCGCCGCCGGTTCGGCGTGGTAGCCCATGCGCGCGACGCGCGGCTTCAACGCACCCGGCGCCTGCGGGCCGCGCACCAGCAGTTCGGCGAACACCGCCAGTTCGTGGTTGCCGACCTGCAGCCGCTCGCGCAGCCGGTGCTTGAACTTCGCGACGCGGCCGCCGCCTTCGACGCGCGCCACCCATTCGTCCTGCTGCAGCGCCATCAGCGCGCCGGCGATCTGGAACGTCTCGAGCGCCATGACCGGCTCGCGGTTGCTCTTCTGGTTGCAGCCGTCGACGAGCGCATTCTCGCTGAGCGGGTAGCTGTCGGGGACGGAGAGCTCCTTCTCGATCAGGACGCCGACGATGCGTTGGCCGGTGCGGTCGAGTCCGTACATGGGGGTTCGCGGGTTCGTGGTCAGAGTGGGGCGAGCACGACCGCGGTGCCGTAGGCGAGCACCTCGGTGATGCCCTGCGAGAACTCGGTCGCGTCGTAGCGCATCGCGATGATCGCGTTGGCGCCGAGCTGCCGCGCGTGCTCGATCATCCGGTCGCTGGCCTGTTCGCGCGCCGTCTCGCAGACCTCTTCGAACTGCGAGATGTTGCCGTTGAACAGGCTCTTCAGGCCGCCGACGAGCCCCTTCGCGAACCCCGGCGAACGGACGACGATGCCGCGGACGATGCCGAGGTGCTGGGCGATGCGGTAGCCGTCGAGGGACTGGGCAGTCGTGACGATCAGGTCGGTCTTGCTCATGGGTTCGTTACCTCGCGAACGCGGGGCGGTCACTTCTTGGGCTCCGGCTTCGGCTCGGGTTTGGGCTCTTCCTTCTTGCCGCCGAACAGGCCGTTCAGGCCGCCGGGGATCAGCTTCTTGCCCTGCTCCTCGAGCTTCTTCTTCGCCTCGTCCTCGAGCTTCTTCTTCGCCTCCTCCTCGAGGCGCTTCTGCTCCTCGGCGAGCTTCTGCTTGGCCGCGTCGACCATCTGCTCGGGCGTCTTCGACGGATCGACGATGCCCTGCAGGTCCTTCGGCAACCCGCCGAGCAGCTTGCCGGCGTTCTGCTGGACGAAGCCCGCGAGCTCCTTCTGACCGGCATCGAGCAGCGCCTTCTGCAGCACCTGGTCGTCGAACACGACCGTCGGCTGCGTCAGCGGGCCGCGCACGCCGAGCGGCACCAGCAGGTTGTCGACCTTGGTCGGCTTCATGCCGGCGAACGCGAACGTCGTGTCGTGCAGCGTCGCCTGCAATGGCAGCTCCAGCTCGAGCGCACCACCGGCGCCGAACTTCAGCCCGCCCTTGCTCGCGAGGTCGACGGTGCCGCCCTGCAGCGGCGACTGGCCGCCGATCTTCAGCTGGCCGAACAACGAATCGACCGACACCGCCTTCATCGCGAAGTCGAGCGCGAAGTCGCGGGCCGTCGACGAACCCGCCGCGAGCCCGAGCCGCAGCGCATCCGACTGCGCCGACACCAGCAGCGACAACGGCTCGGCGACCACCGCCGGGCGGTCCGAGACGTTCTTCAGGTGCAGATCGAGCAGCTCGTGCCTGCCGCCGATCGAGTAGCCGATGCCCTCGAGGTCGATCTTGCGGATCAGCACGCGCGGGCCACCCTCGAGCAGGTGCGTCGCGACGACGCGCGCCAGCCCCGTGGCCTCCTGGTCGCGGCGGTCCTGCTCCCGTTGCTCGGGCGTCGGCTCGGCCGGCGCGCTGTCGCCGCCGCCGGCGATCTTGTCGACCCAGTGCCGGACCTGCTCGAGCCGCTGCTTCCAGACCTCGATGTCCTTGAGGTAGTCGTCGATCGTCTTGGTGCCCGCCGGCGGCGCCGGGGGCGGCGGTGGCGGCTGCTCGCCCGGGATGATCACGCCGGGCCGCGTGCGCGGCGAGCCGGTGCGCACGCTCTTCGACGTGATCTCGTCGATGACGAAGCGGCGCCGCATCAGCTCGCCGGTGTCGATCGTCGCCACCAGCGCATCCGCGGCCAGCAGGTCCTCACCGAGCGCCTTGCTGTCGGCGATCGCGAGTTGCTTGAGCTCGAGCTTGCCGCCGGCCAGGTCGAGCTGCGCCGCCTGCAGGTCGACCGTCGCGCCGTTCGCCACCTCGAGCGCGGAGCGAACGTTCGCGGTCAGGATCGGCGTCGAGAACCACTGCTGGAAGATCCACAGGCTCACGACCGCGACCGCCACCAGCAGCACGCCGAAGATGCGGATCGGCAGGCCCTTCTTCTGCTGCTCGGCGAGGTCGCGCCACGACTGCTTCTTGCCCTTGCCCTTGCCCAGCACGGCCCAGGCGAGCAGCCTCACCCACCACTTGCCGGCGTACTTCTGGTAGCGCTCGCTGTTCTCCTCGACGTCGGCCATGTGCGTGCGGATCGCGCGCAGCGCACGGTTGAGCACGAGCCCCGTGACCACGCCGAAGACGAGGCCGAGCACGAGACCGCCGGTCGTCGCGTAGCGTTCGAAACCGAACCACGCGGTGACCTTGCCGTTGACGAGGCTGCGGAACAGCCCCTGCAGCGGGCCGTCGAGCAGCCAGACGCCGATCCGGTAGGAGACCGGCAGCAGCGCGAGCGACAGCGCCTTGCCGGCGAGCGTGACGAGGCCGAACACCGCCAGGTTGGCGTTGACGACCAGCACCAGGGCCAGCAGCAGCAGGATCAGCCCCGGCGCCTGCGCGAAGCCGCTGCCGACGTCGCCCGGCAGGAAGAAGCCCGGCACGAAGCCGAGCAGACCGCCGAACGTCGTCGCCAGGAGCACCTGGCGCGGCGTGACCTTGCCACGCAGCACCGAACCGAGCTTGCGGAACACGAACATACCCGCAACGGTAGACGGTGCAGGCGCACCGCGCCATGCGAGCGACGCCGATCGTCCGCTGCGCCGCCGGCGATCAGCGCGGCCCCTGCTCGGCCTCGGGGTCGGTGAAGTCCGCCGCGGTCCACGGCTCGCTGCGCGTCGCGGTGGCCGCGCGCACGGCTGCGACCGTCGCGGCGTCGACCACCGGCGCACCGCCGGCGAACGTCTGCCGCGCGTAGCTGACGACCGCGGCCAGCGTCTCGTCGTCGAGGTGCCGTTGGGGCGGCATCTCGAGCGCCCACGCCGCGCCGCCGACCTCGATCGGCCCGCGCAGGCCGTGCAGCGCGATCCGCACGACGCGCTCGCCCGCCCCCTGCAGCCAGGCCGAATCGCGCAACGGCGGCGCCAGGCCGGGCTGGCCCGCGCCATCGGCCTGGTGGCAGGCGCCGCACAGGATCGGGTAGAGCTGGCTGCCGCGCTCGACGAGCGCGCGGCCCGCCGGATCGAGCGGCGCCGGCGCCGCCCGCTGGGACAGGGCTTCGCGCACGGCTCGCGCCAGCTCGCCGACCCGGCCGTCGCCGCCCTCGGCCAGCTCCACCAGCGACGCCGGCAGTTCGCGCACCGCGAGCCAGTTGGCGCGGCCCTTCGCCGGCAGCGCACGCACCGCACCTTCCAGCAGCGCCAGCCGCTGCCACGGCGCGGGTTGTCGCCCGATCGCCGCCAACAGGTCGGCCTGGATCGCCGCCGTCCGCGTCAGCAGGCAGGCGCGCGCGAACGCCTGCAGCGCCGGCGCGCCGAGCGCTTCGGGCGCCGCCGCGAACCGCGCGACGAACGCGCCCGACAGCGTCGAGCCGCCGCGCGCGGCGATCGCCGCGGCCTGCTCCCGCAGCCTCGCATCGTCGGCATGCCCGGCGACGAGTT
>CAYMRG010000318.1:0-6456 GCA_964392555.1 uncultured candidatus Brocadiaceae bacterium | reverse complement strand
CTCGCCAACGGCGAATCCGCTCGCCACGCGAGGAAACGCGGGAGTAGTAGATCAGGGCACGAGCCGGTTCGCGAACGTGCCGGTCACCGAAGCCGGATGCTGCTGCAGAACGAGGTCGTCACCCATCGAGTAGAGGCCGATGCCGCTGCCGCGCTGGTGCGCGACGTAGCCGACGGCCCACAGGCGATCCGCCCACGGGATCAGCGCGCCGATGCCGGTCTCGCTGTCGCTGCCGACGCCGTGCGCCATCACGGTTGCCTGCGGCAGTACGTTGCCGATGCGAAGCGGTGGGGGCGACGAGGTGGATTGCTGCGCCGCGAGCGCGGCCGCCAGCGAGAGCACCATGACGAGCGGACGGGTCATCGGCGGCATGCTACGCTCGGCCGCGGCGACCTCGTTCGCCGACATCAGGTGATTGCATGAAGACGAAGCGCTCGTGGCAGGACAAGCTGCATGACGACAAGGATCTGCCGAAGGTCGAGCCGATTCCGGCGAAGATGCACGCGACCTGGGGGTGCGGTACGCTGTTGATCGCAGCACCGCGCGAGGTCGACGCGCTGATGCGCACCGTCAGGAAGGGCAAGGTGACGACGATCGACGAGCTGCGGCGCGCGCTCGCGGCGCAGCACGGCGCGACGATCACCTGCCCGATGACCACCGGCATCTTCGCCAACATCGCGGCGCGCGCGGCCGACGAGGCCGAGCAGGCCGGCAAGGTGCGGGTCACGCCCTACTGGCGCACGCTGAAGGCGCGCGGCGAGCTGAACGGCAAGTTCCCGGGCGGCCTCGCGGTGCTGCGGTCGCGCCTCGAGGCCGAAGGGCACACGGTCGAAGTGCGCGGCGCGCGCATGTTCGTCGTCGATTTCGCGGACAAGCTGCAGCCACTGGCGGCGGAGTGACCATGGCGGCCGGCAAGAGTTCGGGTGGCGGCGAGCGGATGGTTGCGTTGCTGCGCGGCATCAACGTCAGCGGCGCGAAGAGGGTGCCGATGGCCGAGCTGCGCGCGCTGGCCGAGGGCCTCGGCTGGCGCGACGTCCAGACCTACATCCAGAGCGGCAACCTGGTGTTCCGCGCCGCGGTGACGCCGGCGAAGGCCGAAGCCGCGCTCGAAGCGGCGATCGAGGCGCACTTCGGCTTCGCGGTGCCGGTCATCGTGCGCACCGCGGCCGCGTGGGCGAAGGTCGCCGCCGACAACCCGTTCGCCGAGGTCGCCGACGAGCGGCCGAATCTCGTGCACGTCGGCTTCGCCAAGGCGAAGGCCAAGGCCGGTGCCGCCGCGGCGCTCGCCGGGTACTGCAAGGCCGGCGAACGGGTCGTCGTGCGCGGCGACGCGCTGTGGGTCGATTTTCCGAACGGCGTCGCGCGGTCGAAGCTGATGCCGGCGGTGCTCGACCGGTGCCTCGGTTCGTCCGTGACGATGCGCAACCTCAGGTCGCTGCGCGCGATCGCCGATCTGCTCGCCGTGCCCGGCGGCGCTGCCAGCGATCGGGATCGAGGTATCGGTCGCGCACCAGCAGCACGGTCCAGACGGCGAACGTGAGGAATGCGAGCACCATGCCGGGGCCGAAGGAGACGTAGTTGTTGGCCGAACCGGCCCCCAGACCCACCGCGCAGAACACGGCGGTCGACGCGGCGATGGCGATCGAAGGGCCATTCGCGGCAACGCGCGTGGCCCATCGCCGGGTCGCCAGGATGGCCAGCATCACCGCGGCGGCGAGCACACTGGCGCAAGGGATGCCTAGCAGCGACGTGTTCCAGGCGCTGGCCTGGAAGTGCATGCGGTTCGAGTTCCTCAGGATGCCCTCGCCGTAGATGCCCAGGCCGCTGGGCGCGATGATCAGCCACGGCGGCAGCGTCAGCACCCAGACCCACGCCGCAGCGGCCCAGGCGCGCCACGGCAGCGCGATCGCACGCAAGGTGCCGGGGAGGGCCTGCCGCTGCTCGGGTCTGGTCGCCTCTCGCCGGCCCGGCGCAGCCGGCTGCGCCGCCGATTCGACCTCGCCCTTGACGTCGCGCGCCTGCTGGTAGCGCCGCGCGGGATCGTTCTCGAGCGAGCGCAGCACCACCGGATCGAACGCGCGCGCTTCGGCCGCCTTCGCCGACGGCGGTGCGAAGCGGCCGATCGGCAGCGACCCCGTCAGCATCTCGTAGACGACGACGCCGAGCGAATAGAGGTCGGCGCGATGGTCGACGGCACCCGCGTGCACCTGCTCGGGCGCCATGTAGTGCGGCGTGCCGAGCGCCTGGTGCGTCGCGGTCAGGCCGAACCCGCCGTCCTCCTGGCCGAGCAGCTTGGCGAGGCCGAAGTCGGCGATGTGCACCCGCCCGTCCTGGTCGATCAGGATGTTCTCCGGCTTGATGTCGCGGTGGACGATGCGGCGGTCGTGTGCGTACTGCAGCGCGTCGCAGAGCTGCGGCACGAACGCCAGCACGTCGCGCGCGGTCAGGCGGCCCTGCGCGAGCAGTTCGCGCAGCGTCGCGCCGTCGACGAACTCCATCACCAGGAAGAAGAACTCGCCGGCGCGGCCGAAGTCGTGGATGCCGACGATGCCGGGGTGCTGCAGCATCGCCAGCGTGCGCGCTTCGCGCTCGAATCGTTCGGCGAACGTCGGGTCGCCGACGAGGTCGGGCAGCAGCACCTTGATCGCGACCAGCCGATCGAGCTTCTTGTGTCGTGCGCGGTAGACGGCGCCCATGCCGCCGCGGCCGAGCAGGGTCTGCAGCTCGTAGTCGGGGAGCAGTGGCTGCAGCGTCTCGATCGCCGGCGCCGGCGCGCCGCGTGCCGCCGTGCTGCGGCTCGCCGGATCGGCGCCGCGGCCCGTCGGCATGGCCAGTTCGAGCAGGCAGCGCGGGCAATGGCCGTGTTCCTTGCCGGCCGGCAGCTCGGCCTGGCAGCGGGTGCAGCGGGAAGGGGCGGGAGTGGCGGTCATGCCGGACCAGGAACCAGCGGAGCCGGATGGTTACCGATCGGGCGGGGATTTTCTCGCGTCGGCCGACAGCGGGTTTTCGAGGCACGGGGAGGCACTAGGATCCCGCCCATGGGAAGCACCGCGCCGCGCCTCTTGGCGTTTCTGCTGGTTGCCACGCCGGTCCTGGCGCAGGCCGCGGAGAGCGCCACCGAGATCGCGGAACGCGTTCGATCGGGCGGCTGGTTCGAGGCCGCGCCCCGCCATCAACGTGGCGTCGATGGATCGCTGCAGCATTGGTACTTCGCCGATGCGGGGGCGGGGCCCGATCTCGGCAAGTTCGTGCCGATCGTGCCGCTCGCCGACAAGGACCTCTTTGGCAGCCTCGGTGCGCTGGGCCTGCTGGCGCTTGTTTGCCATGGCCCCGGCGATCTGCTCGGCATGACGGACACGGGCTTCCACTTCCGTGCCCTCGGCAGCAGTGACGAGGCGGTCGCCCTGCGGCAGCTGGTGGCGTCGGCGTTCGAGGCGGAGGGGGTGGTCGGGTGCGCGGAGCTGCTCGATCGCCAGCTCGCGGTGGCGACGTTGCTGCGCCGCGGCAGTCCGGGGGCCGTGGTGGAACTGAGGAAGCTCGTCGAGCTTGGCAAGCTGCCGCCGGCGCTCGGCGACTCCGTGCGGCAGCAGTTGGCGCTGCACGGCGAAGGCGGCGGGGCGCTGCGTCGCCGCTTCGACCCGAAGGCACTGCTGGTGCCCGCCACCTACGATGCCTGCGTGCTCGTCGATCACGCGCGTCTGCCGGACATGTCGTTCGTCACAGCGTTGGCTCGGCGCACCGGCGCCCTGGTGACCGCGGCGGCGATCGGGCGGGCCGGCGGGAACCTCTCTGCGGCCACCTGCAACGGCGCACAGTTCTGGATCGATCGTCCCGCCGAAGCTCCCTTCGAGCTGGTGCGTCAGTTCGGCAACGCCAGGCTCGACCAGTCGTGCGTCTTCCTCCATACCAAGACCGGGCCGGGCTTGCCGGTCGACCTGAGTTGGCAGGCCGCGGGTGAGATCGCGGCCGAAGGGTGGAACCGCGCCGACATCGACAGGGTGCTGCGCTCTTCGTTTGCCGACTGCAAGGTGACCTTCGCGCCGGATGGGCTGTTGCTGACCACGCGCGGCGAGGCGGGCATCGTGCGCGAGGCGAAGGCGACCGAGCTGCTCAACGACACGGGCGCCGCGATCCGCGTCGTCGTGCCCGGCACCAGCAAGCTGCTGGCGATGATCGCGTTCCTCGGCTTGCCGCCCGCCACGGGCCTCGAGGTGCGCGTCACCTTCGGCGATCCGACGACGGTCGCGGTCGTCGTCGAAGCGCGTGACGAGGACGCTGCCGCCGCGTGGGCAGCCAAGGGCAAGGGGCTGCTCGCGTCGCTGCCCGCGCAGCTCGAGCAGCCGACCGCCGCGGTCGCCGCGTGCGAGGCGTGGCGCGAGCTGATCGGCGCGCTGGCGCACGTCGAGATCACCGTCCACGAAGCGCAGGTCACCATGAGCGTGCCCGTGCGCGGCTTCACCGCCGCGAAGTGCGCGGCGATCGTCGAGGCGTTCGCCGTCGGCGGTTGAGTGTCGTGGCTCGTTCGCGCGCGCTACTTGGCCGCCAGCGCCGCGAACAGCTCGCGCAGCTCGTCCTCGACCGCCGCCGGGTCGTCCAGGGTCTCGGCGATCTCTGCGCGGATCAGCTCACCGGTCCGCGCGCGCAACCGGTGCAGCGCGACCTTGACCGCGCCTTCGGTTGTGCCGAGCCGGGCCGCGACGGCCGCGTGTGGCACCGCGGCGTCGTCGCCGAGCAGGGCCGGCTCGAGCGCCGTGAGCACCTCGCCGCGACCGCGCTCGGCGTATTCGTCGCGCAGCCGCTGCATCGCGCGCGCGAGCAGCGCCTCGGCCCATCGCCGCGCGAACTCCTGTTCCGGCGTGCCGCGCGCCGCCGGCTCGGCCGCGAAGCGCTCCGCCGCGTCGTCCAGCGACCACTGCAGCGCCCCGCCGCCGCGCTTCTGCGCCCGCGCGTGCCGGCTCGCGTTGGCCGAGAAGTGCCGCAGCGCGCCGAGCAGGTAGTGCCGGAACGGCCCACGCTGCGCGGCCGCCCCGTGGATCGCGCCGTGTTCGAGCAGTTCGCCGCAGAACGACTGCACGACGTCCATCGCGTCGACGTCGGCGCGGCCCGTTCGCCGCAGGAACGCGTAGAGCGGATACCAGTAGAGCTCGCACAGTTCGCCGAGCGCGCGGGCCGCGGCGGCGTGGTCGTCGCCGGTCGCGCGGGCGACGAGCGACCAGCGGGTCGTGCGGAAGGTCGGCGTGGTCATCGCGGCGCTTCGACCGGAACCTTCGGCAACGGCGTCGACTGGTCGTCGCGCTGGTCGTCGACCTCGACGGCGATCGGCTGTTCCAGCAGGGTCTTTGCCGTGTTCGCCGTGATCGCGCCCCTCTCGAGCAGGCCCTTGGCGAGCCGTTCGCGGTAGCTGCGCAGGGCCTCGCGGGCGCTCCAGACGTCGTTCTCGAAGTTCTTGGCGTCGGCGGTGAGCTCGAGCACGCGTGGCGCCGGGTCGTTGGTCCCAGCCAGCGCATCGAGCCAGTGCGCGGGTTCGACCTGGCGCTGGTCGCTCAGGAAGTACTCGACGCTGTCCGGGATCTCGCGCACGACGTCTCGAACGTAGCCGACGCCGATCGGGCCGCGGGCCAGCGGCTGCGTGCCGGCCGCGGCGTCGTGGATCAGCACCAGGCGATAGGTCGGCAGGTTCAGGATCGGTGGGCGGGGAGCGGGCATGTTGAGCACGATGGCATTCCTCAGCCTTCGCGTTGCGCCCACCGTGACGACGAGTCGCGACGGGTCGGTCGACGCGAGCAGCTCCTTCGCGATGCTCACCACCTTGTGCTCGACCAGCAGGTTCGCGACCGCGAGCGTGCGCAGGAAGCTCGCACGCGCCGGATCGAACGATTGCGGCACGACATGTCCCGCGACGCTCGGCCAGCCTTTGCGGAAGATCGCGAGCAGTTCTTCGGCATTGGCGGCGGGTTCCTGGGCAAGCAGCACGAATGCCGCACCGCCGGCGAGCTTGTCGTCGAGCAGCGGCGCGAGGTGTGACGTCGGCACCTTGGCCTTCGCGCGGATCAGCGCGTCGAGCAGCCAGGCGCGCAGCTCGCCGTGTTCCGGCGTGTCGCGCCAGGTCGCCAGCGCCTTGTTCAGCGCGCGGCCGAGCCGTGGGTCGGCGAGGTCGCTCGCTCGTTCGGCCGCGTCGAGGACGACCTGCGCATCGGTGCTCGCGAGCCGTTCCGCAACGGCGGTGAGTTCCGGCGGCAAGGCCTGCGCGGGGAGCGCGTCCTGGGCGTGCGCAACGCACACCATCCCCAGAACCAACGCGAACCGGCGCATCGCGTCCATGCGCGGAGAATAGCGCTACGCCTCGGCCTGCACCTCGGACACCACGGCCTTCTTCTGACCGACCGGGTTGCCGAACTTGTCGGTCGCGGGCGTCTCGACCGGCTCGTACATCATGTTGCGACGCTGCGGCACGTA
>CAYMRG010000317.1:0-6465 GCA_964392555.1 uncultured candidatus Brocadiaceae bacterium | reverse complement strand
ACGGTTGCAGCGGGCGTGCTTTCGCCGCGGCGTCTGGCTAGGGTAGCGGCGATGGATTTCCCCGCCTGGGACCCGGTGCTGATCGACATTCCGGGTCTGCCGATCGACATCCGCTGGTACGGGCTGATGTACGTCGTCGCGTTCCTGGTCGCGCAGTGGATCTTCGTGCGGCTGGCGCGCGCGCGGTTCTTCCCGGTGCCGGCCGACGCCGCCCCCGACCTGATCTTCTACTGCGTGATCGGCGTCATGCTCGGCGGTCGCACCGGCTTCGCGCTGTTCTACAACCACTCGCTGCTCAACCCGATCGAGTTCGTCAAGGTCTGGACCGGTGGCCTGTCGTTCCACGGCGGCCTGGCCGGCGTCGGCATCGCGAGCTGGCTGTTCGCGCGGCGCCACCGCGTGAGCTGGCGGCGCACCGTCGACTCGGCGGCGCTCGCGGTGACGCCGGGCATCCTGTTCGTGCGCATCGCGAACTTCATCAACGGCGAGCTGTACGGCCGTGTGACCGAGCGGGGCGTCGGCTGGGCGATGCAGTTCCCGACCGATCCGATGGCCGAGCGACTGCTCGGGCTGTCCTCGGCGTGGACGATGCGCGACCGCGAGCTGTGCATCCAGGTCGCCTACGGCCACAAGCGCTTCGCCGACGTGCAGGACCTGCTGAGCAAGGTCGACGACCGCGGCGAGGCGATCGACTGGGCGAGCGTCGCGCCGCACCTCGACTGGGCGAAGGTCAGCCACATGACCGACGTCGACGGGCACCTGCTGGTGCCGTACCGGCATCCGTCGCAGCTCTACGAAGGCCTCGGCGAAGGCCTGGTCCTCGGCCTCGTGATGCTGGCCCTCTACCTGCTGACCCGCAAGCGGCCGTGGCGGCCCGGCGCCTACGGCATCGCGTTCCTGTTCGGCTACGCCATCGTCCGCTGGACGCTGGAGCGGGTCCGCCAGCCCGACGCCTACTTCCCGGGCGACGGCACGGTGTTCCTGGGCATGACGATGGGCCAGACCCTGAGCACGGCGATGGTGGTGGGCGCGGTGGTGATGCTGTTCTGGCCGAGCCGGCGACCCGCCGGTGGCGCCGCGCCGCCGCCAGCGGAATAATCGCGGTCCGGCGCCGTCGATCGGCGCTGGTCCCGCGATGCCCAAGAACCACCCCGCGTCGTCTCCGGTCGCCCTGCTGCTGTCGGCCGGAGCGCTGCTCTGCGCCGGCTGCGACAACGTCGGCCGCGCCTTCGACAACAACGTGACGCCGACCAACCCGGGGACGGGCGCCAGCCCGTCGACGATCCAGGTCGTGCCGATCGGCGGCGACGCGCGCGACGGCATCCCGACGGTCAAGGCGACCTTCCCCGCCGACAACGGCTGGCCGCTGACGGTGCCGATCGTCGTCGAGTTCAGCGAGAGCGTCAACGAATCGTCGATCCTGCCGACGACCACGGCCGGCGCCGACGGCCACGTCGTGTTGCGCGTGCAGGGCTCGACGCAGCCGCTGCCCTGCCAGTACGACCTGCTCGCCGGTGGCCGGCTGCTGGTGATGCGGCCGGTGCAGCCGCTGTCCAACGCGCAGAACCCGACCTACGAGGTGGTGCTGCTGCAGGACGCGCGCGACGTCGACGGCGTGCGCTTCAACGTGCCGACCGACGGCACCGTGCTGACGACCTTCCAGGTCAACCAGGCCGACACGATCCACGACGGCCGCATCCTGACGACCTTCCCGCGCGACAACGGCAAGGAGGTGCCGCGCGAGACGCCGTACCTGGTCGTGTTCGATCGACCCGCGGTCGCGGCGACGGTGGTCGAGGCCAACCTGTTCCTGCGACCGCAGGGCGGGCTGGGACTCGCGGCGGGGCTGAGCTTCCCGCTGCAGACGGTCGGCGTCGACGATCCGCGCGTGGTGCTGGTCGAACCGACCGACCCGCTCGCCGCGGCCACCAACTACCAGCTCGTGGTCAACGACTCGATCACCTTCGGCAACGATGGCACGCTCGACTTCTCCGGCCGCACGCCGTTCGCGGTGTTCCGCACGACCGGGCCGGCGGCGCCGACGTTGGTCGAACTCGGCAACCCGACGACTGGTTTCCCGAACAAGATCAACCGCGACCGCACGGCCGATGCCGTGTTGCACGTGACCACGCCGGCCGACGCCCTGACCGGCGACAAGGTCCGCGCCCGCATCTACGGCGGCGACGCGCGCACGACGCCGGTCGGCGACCTCGCCTACGTCGAGCGTTCGACGACGCTGACCAGCGATGGCCAGCAGGTCGTGACGGTCGACTTCGCCGGCACGCTCGGCACCCTGACCGGGCCGCGCTTCGACGACGGTTCGATCACGTTCACCGCGCAGATGCGCCGCGGTTCGCAGGCGTCCGGTTTCGTGCACAAAGCGGCCGATGCCGCGCCCCTCTACGACATCAGCCAGCCGACCCTGGTCACGGCCGGGCCGCCGACCGGGGCGGCGACGACCGACCTCGTCTCGGACCTGCAATGGGTCGCCTACTACGGCACCGCCAGCGAGGCGCTGGCCCAGGCGACGCTGCACAGCACCAACCCGATCGCCGGGGCGCAGGAGACCAGCCAGTTCGCGTTCGGCACCGCGGGGCGGCTGATGATGCTGCCGCTGCCGGTCGGTCGACAGCGCGATCCGGTGCCGTACTCGCTGACGTTCCGCGACCAGGCCGGCAACCTCGGCGCCGCCGAGGTGAACGGCCAGTTCGTCCAGCGCGGCATGGTCACGGGCACGCTGGCGGGCACGCTGACCGTCGAGGCCTACGACCAGACGACGCTGCAGCCGATCCAGGGCGCGACCGTGCTGGTCGATCCCGGTGTGCCGTTGCTGCCGGCGGTGGGGCAGCAGGCCGGCACGACCGCCGCCAACGGCCGCGTCGACTTCACGGTCAGCGCGCCGTCGCACACGGTGACGATCGTGCGCGCCGGCTACGACCTGATCACCTTCTACGACACGGCTGCGGCGTTCGTCTCGCTGCCGCTGCGGCCGGTCGCCAACGCGACGGCGACGTTCCGCGGCAACCTGGTCGTCGCGCCGTCGCCCGGCGCGACGGCCGTCGTCGGCAACACGGCGTTCGACGACCGCAGCCCGATCGGCGTGCGCACCAGCAACTCGGCGCCGAGCACGATCCCGGACACGGCCATCGTGCCGAATCGGCCGCAGGTCGTCAGCGCGTTCGGCGGCGTGATCGAACCGACGGCGACGCCGCCGTTCTCGGCGCTCGGCATCCCGCTGCTCGGCCCGACGTTCACCGTGCCGACGCCGCCGACGGCGCCGGTCGCGGCCGGCGGCGTGTCGCAGCCGACCATCCCGATGCTGCCGAGCGATGGCCTGATCGCCTCGCTGGCCGGCGTCTACGACCTCGATTTCTCGCTCGCGCTCGGCCTCGACTTCGCGAACCTGATCGACGGCGCCCCGGTGGTGCGCGCGACGCGCTCGCTGTTCGGTTTCGAAGGCCAGGTGATGGTCGGGCTCGGTTACGCGACGGCCAACGGCAACGGCTCGTACACGATCCACGCCAACTTCGCCCAGCCGACGATCCCCGGTTTCGCGCTGCTCGGCGACTACGCCTGGGTCGTCAGCGAGGCGCGCGACGCGAGCGGCAACATCAGCCGCCACCGCGCCGCGTTCGGCGCGACCGATGGCGTCCTGCTGACGATTCCGGGCGTGATGTCGATCCCGACCATCACCGCGCCGACCAATCCGTCGACCGGCTCCCCGGCCGTCACCTTCGCCGACGTCGCCGATCCGGGCGTGATCCCGTTCGGCCTGGGCCATGCCTGTGTCGACGTCACGGCCACCGATGGCGCCGGGCGCCGCTGGCGCATATTGCACTGCGACCAGGACGACGCATCCGGCACCGACGTGGTGCAGTACCCCGACCTCGCGACCGCTGCCGTCGCCGGCCTGCAGAACGGCGATTGGTCGGTCCGCGTCGAGACGCGGATCTGGCCCGATCGCTACCAGACCACGGCCGCCGATTTCGCGCTGACCGACCGTATCTACGAGGAAGCGCTCTACGCCCGCTGTGCGGCCGTGACGTTCCAGGTGCAGTGACCGCGCCGACGCCGGCCACCCAGGCCGTCGCCCTCCTGTCGGGTGGTCTCGACTCCGGCGTCGCGGCGGCCGCGTTCGCCGCCGTGCCCGGGCAGTCGCTCGCGCTCTGCCTGTTCGTCGACTACGGCCAGCGCGCGGTCCGTCGCGAGGCCGCGGCGGCACAGGCGTTGGCCCGCCGCTGGCAGGTGCCGTTCGCCGCGATCGCCGCGCCATGGCTCGGCGCGCTCGCGGCGCGGGCGGGCAGCGCGCTGCTGCCGGGCGGCGGCGAACTGCCGGTCGCGACCGCCGCGGCGCCGGGCGACGCGCAGAGCGCGGCCGCGGTCTGGGTGCCGGCGCGCAATGCGGTGTTCGTCGCGATCGCCGCGGCGCACGCCGAAGCGCTGGGGGCCGGGTGCGTGGTCGCCGGCTTCAACCGCGAAGAGGCGGCGACCTTCCCCGACAATTCGCCGGCTTTCGTCGCCGCGGCGACCCAGTTCCTGCGCCACGGCACGCGCACCGGGGTGCGCGTGGTCAGCCCGACACAGGATCTCGACAAGGCGGCGATCGTCGCGCTGGCGCGCCGCCTCGGCTACGCGGCGGCGGACTTCTGGTCGTGCTACGAAGGCGGGGACCGGCCGTGCGGGCGCTGCGAGTCGTGCGTCCGCAGCCGCTGGCAGCGCGACGGCTGACCGCCTGCTCGCGCGCATCCTCGCGCGCACTCGGACCGCGGTTTCGCTGGTGGCGCTGGCTATGCTGCGCCGGTGGTGGTCGCGATCTTCGGCATCGTCAACGTCACGCGCGATTCGTTCTCGGACGGCGGCAGCTTCCTCGCCCCGTCGGCGGCGATCGCGCACGGCCAGCGGCTGCTCGCCGCCGGCGCCGACGTGCTCGACCTCGGCGCCGAGTCGACGCACCCGGACGCCGAGGACGTGCCCACCGACGAGGAGATCCGCCGGCTCGAGCCGGTGGTCGACGCGCTTCTGGCGCAGGGGGCCGTGGTCAGCATCGACACCTGCAAGCCGGCCGTGATGCGCGCGATGGCCGCGCGCGGCGTGCACTGGCTCAACGACGTGCACGGCTTCCGCAGCGATGCCGCGCTCGCCGCGGCTGCCAGCGCGCCGCCGCACGTCCGCTTCGTCGCGATGTACTCGCGCAGCCAGGGGCCGCGCGCGGATCGTCCGGCCGGCGATACCGGCGGGCTGCTCGACGAGATCGCGGCGTTCGCGGCCGAGCGGCGCGCGACCTTCGCCGCGCTCGGCATCGCGGCCGAACGGCTGGTGCTGGACCCCGGCATGGGCTTCTTCCTCGGCCGCACCGCCGCGCCCAGCCTGTGCGTGCTGCGGCATCTGGACCGCCTGCGTCGCACCGGCCTGCCGCTGTTCGTCTCGGTGTCGCGCAAGTCGTTCGTCGGCGAGCTGACCGGCCGGCCGGTCGCCGAACGCGGCGCGGGAACGCTGGCCGCCGAGCTGTGGGCGGTTCGCCACGGCGCCGCCTGCGTGCGCACGCACGACGTCGCGGCGCTGCGCGACGCGCTCACCGTCGAACGGGCGATCGCGAACGCGCCATGATCCCGCTGCGCGACAGCATCCCGTCGAGCCGACGACCGGTCGTCACCCACGCGCTGGTCGCGGTCTGCGCGCTGGTGTTCCTGATCCAGCTCGCCGATCCGGCCGGCGTCCTGGTCGAGCGCCTGGGCATGATCCCGGCGCGCGTCGTCGACCCGGATCGCGACCTGGTGCTGCGCGAGCTGGTCGCCGGCCGCGTCGTCGCGCGCCCGTTGCGCCCGGCGCTGGTGCCCGAGTGGCTGACGCTGCTCACCTGCACGTTCCTGCACGGCGGCTGGCTGCACGTGCTGGGCAACATGCTGTTCCTGTGGATCTTCGGCGACAACCTTGAAGACCAGATGGGGCACACGGGCTTTCTGGTGTTCTACCTGCTTTGCGGTATGGCGGCGGCGGCGGCGCAGATCCTGTCCGATCCGCAGTCAGGCGTCTCGATGGTCGGCGCCTCGGGGGCCATCGCGGGGGTGATGGGCGGCTACCTGCTGCTGTTCCCGCGCGCGCGGGTCGATGTGCTGATAATCCTCGTGGTGATCTTCCGCATCATCCCGCTGCCTGGCGGGCTGGTGCTGGGGGTCTGGTTCGCACTTCAAATCTTCGGCGGCTTTGGCGGCACCGGCGGGGCCGGGGTCGCCTACTGGGCCCATGCCGGGGGCTTTGTGGCGGGCATCCTGATGACGCTTCAGCTCTGGGTGCGGCGTGGCGGCACGGGGTTCTGGGAACGGACGCAAGGGCACCCGCCGCATCCTGAAATCACCTATGGCCCGACGACCATCCCGCGCGTACGGCGCCGCAGGTAAGCCGCGCGCCGCCCCCCGTAATCGCCCCCCCCGTGACCGGAGCGACGGCCCGCGGCCTCAGGCCGCT
>CAYMRG010000316.1:1078-6467 GCA_964392555.1 uncultured candidatus Brocadiaceae bacterium | reverse complement strand
GCGCGCCTGCGGCCTCTTCTGCCGGCGCGCAGCGCCGCGCAACCTTTGGTTGCGGCCGCAGGACGCGCTGAGAGGCCGAGAAAGGATCATGATGCGGCCTCTCAGGATGCCAATCGGCGGCCGCCTGCGCGGCCGCGCAGAGCCTTCGAGAGGATTCTCTCTCAGGCTCTGACCGGTCACGGCAGCAGCAGGAGGCGGCAGCGCCCCGCGACCACCATGCCGGCGCGCTCGTAGGCGGCGCGCGCCGGGGCGTTGTGCATGCCGACGTGCAGATGCACTGGCCCCGGCAGCCCGGCGATGCAGCTCGCGACCAGCGCCGCGGCGAGGCCGCGGCCACGCGCCTCGGCGAACGTGAACACGCCCTCGACCACCGTGCCGCCGGGGCCGCGGCTGCCGTAGTCGAGCTTGCACAGCAGGGCACCCGGCTCGCCGAGCACGCGCGTCGTGCCTTCGGCGATCCGCTCGTCGATCGTGTCGCGCAGCCAGCGGCGATCGACCCTGGCCGGATCGACGTGCAGGTCGCTGGCGTTCAGCTGCAGCGTCGCTTGCAGCAGCCGATCGCGATCGGCGACCTGCGCCGCGCGGACGTCGTCGCGCACCAGCTCGCCGGCCACCGTCGCGGCCATCCCCGTGTAGTAGATCTGGTCGCGCCAGACCAGCGAGCGGCCGCCGGTGCGTTCGCGCAGCTCGTTGACGACGGCCGTCGGGCCCATCGCGATCCGCCACGGCAGTTGCTGCGCCAGCACCGCCTTGGCGATGCGATCGGCGGGGCCGCTCTCGTCGGCGACCACCACCAGGTTGCCGCGCGGGCCGAACCAGCACACGCCGCCCGCGGCCGCGCCAGTGGCGAAGACGATGCCTTCGCCCTCGCCGGCCGCCAGCGCATTGCGCACGTAGGCGCCGTGCGCACCGGCCGCGAGCGCGGCCGCCTCGGCAGCGGCGACGTCCTGCCAGATCGATTGCGTCACCAGGGTTCGGGTCGCCACGGTCTCAAGAATCCGATGCCGCCGGCCGATCAGCAACAGTGCTCCGCAAACGGACCACCGTGGACACCTACGACTTCCTCGCCGATCCCCGCGCCATCACCATCCAGGAACGCCGCGCCACCGCCAGCCGGATGGCCGCCGAACAGGCCCATTGGCTGCAGCGCCTGCAGGGCCTGATCGAGGGCGCGCCGCTGCCGCGCGAGTTCCCGGCCTTCCTGCTGGCGACGCCGCCGTTCGCCGAACTCGCCCAGCGGCTGGGCGCCGCCCGCCGACGCGGCGACCTGCCGACCGAGGTCGCCGACGAGCTCGACTGGTTCGTCGCGGCGTTCCGCCTCTACCTCGTCACCGACGAAGGCGAGAACGCGTTCGCCGGCGAGGCGCGCGTCAGGCATCGCCCCTGAGCTTCGCGGCGAGTTCCCGCATCGCCGGTTCGGCCAACGCGGGGCCATCGAGTCCGGGCACCTGCCCCGGCGCGTCGGTCGGGATCAGGTGGACGTGCGCATGGCGCACCGCCCAGCCGATCACGCTGACGCAGACGCGTGCGCACGGCAGCCGTTCGCGCATGCGCCGACCGGTCGCGTGGACGAACGCCCACAGCGCGGCATGCGCGGCGGCGGACAGGTCGAACACGCTGTCGGCGGGTTCGCAGGTCGCGACCACGACGTGGCCGGGGCGCACCGGACGCTCGGCCAGCCACGCGACGTGCTGGGCATCGCGCGCGATCTCGTGGACCGCGCGCCGGCCGGTGACGACGTCGAGCAGGTCGGGATGGCTCATCGCGGCACCTCCGTCAGGGCGGCCGTCAACGCCGCCGGCGCCGTGATCGGTGCCAGGCACACGCCGCGCCGGCAGACGTAGGCCGCCGGCACGCCGTCGACCGGCCGCTTGTCGGCGAACACCGACGACCGCGCCGTCAGCGCGGCCCGGTTGCCGTCGTCGACGCGCGCGACGACGTGGTGCAGCGGGAACGCGCGCCAGGCGGCCTGCAGCAGCGCCTGCGTGCGCGGGTCGTCGGCCGATCCGGCGACCACGACCGTGCGCGGGTCGGCGAGGTGGAACTGCAGCGCGCGCACCAGCGCCGGCACCGCGTCCGGCTGCTGCACCAGCAGCGAGTGTCCGGCGCGCAGCACCGCCAGCCCGCGTTCGTAGAGCGCTTCGTCGCCGAGCAGCAGACCGAGCCGCAGGCACGTCGCCGCCGCGAGCGCCGCCCCGGACGGCGTCGCCCCGTCCGCCGTGGCCTTGCTGCGCGCGACCAGCGCTTCGTGGTCGTCGGCCGTGAAGTAGAAGCCACCGTCCGCGGCGCCGAAGTGCGCGATCGCCGCGCGCAGCAGCTGCTCCGACGCCGCGAGCCAGCTCGGATCGCCGCTGCTGGCGAACAGGTCGAGCAGCGCCGCCGCCAGCGCAGCCTGGTCGTCGAGGAAGCCGCGCTGCCGCGCCACCCCGGCCCGCCAGCTCCGCCAGCAGCGGTCGCCGTCGACCAGCTTGCCCCGCGCGAAGTCGCCGGCGCGCAGCGCCGCCGCCAGGTAGCGCGGCTCGCCGAGCACCTGGTAGCCTGCGGCCAGCGCGCTGATCGCGAAACCGTTCCAGACCGACAGGACCTTGTCGTCGGTCGCCGGCCGCGTCCGGGCCGCGCGCGCGGCGAGCAGCTTCTGCTGCACGGCCGCGAGCCGGGCGACGTCGGCGCCGGCCAGGGCGCGCGCCCGGACCAGCACGTTGCGACCCTCCCAGGTGCCCTCGGCCGTGACGCCGAAGCACGCCTTGGCGAAGTCGCTGTCGTCGCCGAGCAGCGCGTCGAATTCGCCTGCGGTCCAGACGTAGAAGCGGCCCTCTTCGCCCTCGCTGTCGGCGTCCAGGCTGCTCGCGAAGCCGCCCGCCGGGTCCAGCAACTCGCGCAACAGCCAGTCGAGCGTCGCGCGCGCGGTCGCCGCGTATGCCGGATCGCCGGTGCGCAGCGCCGCGTCCAGGTAGCTCGGCACCAGCAGGGCGTTGTCGTAGAGCATCTTCTCGAAGTGGGGCACCCGCCAACCGCGGTCGGTGGTGTAGCGATGGAAGCCGCCGCCGAGCTGGTCGCAGAGGCCCCCGTCGCGCATGCCGTCCAAGGTCTTCGTCACCAGCGGCAGGGCTGCCGGATCCGGGAGCCGCAGCAGCACCTGCAGCTCGATCGCGTTGGGGAACTTGGGCGCGAAGCCCGGCGGTTCGGCGAACCCGCCGGACTGCGCGTCGAAGCGCGCTTCGGCGCGCTGCAGCACCTGCGCCAGCGTCGTCGCATCCGGCTCGCCGGCGGGCAGCTCCGGGGCCAGCACCTTGCCGAGGTGCGCAGCCAGATCGCGGCCACCGCGGCGCAGCTCCTCGGGACGTTCGCGCCAGGCCTTGGCGAGGCTGGCCAGCACGCGGCGGAAGCCCGGCCGGCCGTGGGCGTCTTCGGGCGGAAAATAGGTGCCGCCGAAGAACGGCTCGCCGGACGGCAGCAGCCAGACCGACAGCGGCCAGCCGCCGCCTACACCCATCGCCTGCACCGCCGCCATGTACAGCTCGTCGACGTCGGGCCGTTCTTCGCGATCGACCTTGATGCAGACGAAGTCGGCGTTGAGCGCGGCGGCGGTTGCCGCGTCGGCGAAGCTCTCGTGCGCCATGACGTGGCACCAGTGGCAGGCCGCGTAGCCGATGCTGACGAAGATCGGCTTCTGCTCGGCGCGCGCCTTGGCGAACGCTTCGGGGCCCCATGGATACCAGTCGACGGGGTCGTGCTGGTGAAGCCGCAGGTACGGCGACGACTCCTGGGCCAGACGGTTGCTCGGCGGCGGCTCGGGCACCGGCGGCCGCCCCGACTCCTGGGTTCGGACCGCAGCCGCGGCGATGGCCGCGAAGGACAGAGCGGCCAGTTGGCCGGCACGGAGCGCTCGCATGGCCGGATCGTCCGCGATGCGGCGCCGCGGCGCGAGTCCTTCCCGCGCCGCCGCGAACGGGTAACCTACCGGGCATGCCGCGCGGTGCGTTGTGCTCCCCCATCCTGATCCTGCTCGCTGCCTGTGGCGGCGGCGGCGGTGGCCCGATCGCCCCGGTCGGCGCCCCGGCGCGCCTGAGCGCGGCAGATCTCGACCTGCCGGCTGGCACCTCGACGGTCGACCTGACGGTCGCATTGGCCGAGGTGCCGCAGCCCGCTCCGGGGCTGCTGCAGGTGGCGATCGGTCTGCCGGCGGCGCTGGCCGTGGCGACCAACGACCGACTGT
The DNA here is from genome assembly GCA_964392555.1 of uncultured candidatus Brocadiaceae bacterium. Lineage (GTDB taxonomy): Bacteria > Planctomycetota > UBA1135 > UBA1135 > UBA2386 > CAYMRG01. The sequence continues at coordinate 2,251 of CAYMRG010000316.1, read as the reverse complement.
TCCAGGTCCAGCCCGTTGCCTACCTCGACGGTGACACGGTGAAGGACGCGTTCGTCGTCGTCTGCGGCGATGCCCACAACACCACCGCGGCGCCGCTGCAGGCCGGCCCGTTGTTCCGCCTGCGGCTCGTCACCACGACGCCCCGCCAGCCCGGCAGCTACACGATCACGCTGCGCGATCTGCGCGCGGCGAGTTCCGCCGGTGACGAACTCGCCGTCGACGGCGCGGTCACCAACGTGTCGGTGACGGTTCACTGACGTCGGTGACGGTGCACTGACGTCGGTGACGGTGCACTGACGCCAGGCCGCGGCTACTTGGGCTTGGTGCCGACGAAGTGCTCCTGCAGGCCGTCGAGGCTGACGCGCTGGATCTGCTTGACGTGCTCCTGCAGCGCGCCGAACCAGCCGAACCACCGCCCGGCGAGATCGGGCCAGGTCCCCGCGTCGTGCCAGACTACGCGCGTGCCGCTGCCTTCGGCGCGCCAGCTGAGGTCGGTGCGGCCGCGCACGCGCACCTCCGTCTCCTGCGCGTCCTGGCTGGCGAATTCGCAGACCAGATGGTCCGGGGCAACCTCCGCCAGCCGCAGCGTGGCCATGCCGCGCGAACCCTGCCAGACGATCGCGTGACCGACCGTCCCGGGCGCGCCCGCGAAGGTCGCCTTGGTCTCGGTGCCGAGGCTCTCCGGCATGCGCGCCCCCAGCGACGACCAGTGTTCCCAGGTGTGGAAGTCCCCCAGGACGGCCGCCACCGCCGCCGGCGGCGCCGCGATCGTGCGCACGTTCTCGGCGGACCACTCGCGCGCGAGCAGCTGGCCGACACCGAAGTAGACCAGGACCATCCCCGCCAGCGAGACGGTCAGCGCTCCCAACACCCACTTGGAGGTCGACATGCCGGGGCAAACGTAGCCGCGGCCGGGTTCTTTCCCCAGCATCGGTTGCCGTTCAGCGCCCGACCAGCAGCGGCGTGAAGTAGCGGTAGTAGACCTCGAGACACAGCACGCACATCGCGGTCGTGTAGCTGCGGTCGCGCGCGTTGTCGCCGGCTTCGCGGGCGTAGACGTCGATCGGCGGAAACGAACCATCGCGCTGCTGCGCCGCCGGCAGGACGGTGCTGAGGCGTTCGTTCCAGCGCCGCCAGGTGTCGCCACCCTTCAGGAAGGAGCACAGCGAACCG
>CAYMRG010000316.1:0-1068 GCA_964392555.1 uncultured candidatus Brocadiaceae bacterium | reverse complement strand
AGACGTTGCCCTGACCGCGCAGCACGAAGTCGTCGTCGTCATAGCGCCGGTACTGCTCGGGGCGCCGTTCGACGGTGAACGCGGCCGCCGCGCTGACCATCGGATCGTCGGTCGGTTTGCCGAGCAGCATCAGGCAGAAGCCGCCGGCCGGCGTGCTCGCCGGCAGCGTCGGCCACGCCGAGTCGATGCGACTGGGCTTGTGGTTGTAGCGGAACCAGCCGTTCGGCTGGTCGTAGGCGAGTTCGAGGAACTCGCGCGCCCGCGGCAGCGCCGTTTCGGGCAGTTCGATGCCCGAGAGCCGCGCCGACTCGAGGGCCATGATCATCCAGCTCGACACCGAGACGCGCGCGTAGTTGTCCTCCGCCTGCAGTCCGGGCGAGAAGTAGCCCCAGCCGCCGCGATTGCGGCGATCCTTGCGCGGTCCCTGGTTGTCGAGGATCCACGTCAACGCGTTCTCGAGCACGCCGCGCAGCGCCGCATCGCGCGTCAGCCCGTAGCACTCGGCGATCGCGTAGGTGGTGATGCCGTGGCCGTAGCAGCTGCTCGGGCCGAACGCACCGGTGTCGGGGTCCTGCAGCGAGACCAGGTGCCGCACCGCCCTGGCGACGACCTCGCTGTGTTCGCTGTGCGAGGTCGGCGTGTGGCCCGCACCGAGGAACGCCAGCACGCACAGCGCCGTCTTGCCGACGTAGACGAGCCCGTACTTGGCGTCGTAGTCGCTGCGGTCGCCCCAGCTGCCGTCGGCGTTCTGGATGCGCGCGAGGTAGCGCAGGCCATCGGCGACGGCGCGCTCGGTCTCGGCGCTGCCGCCGAACTCTTCGAGCGCCTTGGCCTTGGCCGGACCGAAGCGGTTGCTGTAGGCGCTCGCCGGCGCGGCGGTCGGCAGCGCCTGGGGCAAATCCGGCAGCGCCGCGACCGGCCGTTCGAGCACCGACGGCGGTGGCGCCACCGCGATCGGCAGGCGGGCGACCACGCCGAGGTCGGGGCTGCGGCGCGCGATCGGCCCGAACGAACGCGGCGCGAGAGCCGCCAAAGGCTGCGGCCGCGCCGCGGCCAGCTGGGTCTGCG
>CAYMRG010000315.1:4261-6487 GCA_964392555.1 uncultured candidatus Brocadiaceae bacterium | reverse complement strand
ATCGTCGAGCTCGCCTTCGTCCGCCTGCTGCCCGACGGCAGCCGCGAATCGCTCGTCCAACGCATCAATCCGGGCATCGAGGTCAGCAAGGCTGCGACCAAGGTCACGGGCATCCACACGCTCGACGCGACCGGGCTGTTCTGGGGGCCGCCGCTGAAGAAGGTCGGGCAGAAGCTCGTCGACTTCCTCGCCGACAGCGACCTCGCCGGCTTCAACCAGATCGCCTACGACGTGCCGCTGTGGCTCGCCGAGTGCAAACGTCACGGCATCCCGTTCGTGCTCGGCAATCGCCACCAGGTCGACGTGAAGGTCATCTTCAACGTCTGCGAGGCGACGTGGGACCGCTTCCTGATGGGTCCGCGCAACCTCGGCGCCGCCGTGCGCCACTACTGCGGCCGCGAACTCGAGGGCGCGCACTCCGCCGAGGCCGACACGCAGGCGACCGTCGACGTGCTGCTGGCGCAGCTGCAGCGGCACAAGGATCTGCCGCGCACGGTGCCGGAGCTGGCGGCGTGGTGCGCGAAGAACAGCGAGCGCAACCGCGAAGAGGAATCGGCGTCGACGGGCGGCATGGGCGCATGACCTTCCGCACGCGGCTCCGCTACCGCTTCGGCGACATCGACGACGCGGGCATCGCCTACTACCCGAAGCTGCTGCACTACTTCCACTGCGCCTTCGAGGACTGGTGGAGCGACGCGCTGGGCCGCCCCTACCCGCAGCTGCTGCACGACGACAAGCTCGGCCTGCCCTGCGTGAAGCTGGAGGCCGAGTTCTTCTCGCCGGTGCGCTACGGCGACGAACCGTGGGTCCACCTCGGCGTGCTGCGGATCGGCAACTCGTCGGTCGAATTCGGCTTCTGGATGACGCGGGGTGACGATCCGCGGCCGTTGTGCCGCGCGCGCGTGACGACGGCGACGGTCGACATGGCGAAGCTCGTGAAGTGCGCGCTGCCGGACGTCTGGCGGACGAAGTTCGGCGCGTTCACGCTCGCCGAGAAGGACTTTCCGCAGGGCCGCTGAACGGTCCGCGGGACCTTCAGATGCGGAACTCGCGCGGGAAGTAGCCCGTCGGCCCGCCGCCGCGCACGCCGAAGACGGTGCCGAGGTTGGTTTCGTCGAGCGCGCGTTCGGGCGGCGCATCGGCGAACACGCGACCCTCGTGCAGCAATACCACGCGGTGGCAGCGCGGCGCGACGAGGTTGAGGTCGTGCGAGGCGACCAGGATGCCGCGTCCGGCTTCGGCGAGGCGGCGCAGCAGGTCGACGAGGCGCAGCGCGTGCTCCAGGTCGAGGTTGCTGGTCGGCTCGTCGAGCAGCAACAACGGCGCTTCGGTCGCCAGCGCGCGCGCGACGGCGATGCGCCGCTGCTCGCCACCGGACATCGTCGTCACGGCGCGATCGCAGAACGTCGCCGCGTCGACCGCGGCGATCGCGCGGTCGATCGCGGCGAGGTCGTCCGGCTGTAGCGCGTCGCCGCGCCGGCGATGCGGATGCCGACCCATTGCGATCAGCTCGCGGCCCGTGAATTCGAACTGGTGCTCGGCATCCTGCGGCACGTAGGCGAGTTCGCGCGCGCGTGCCAGCGGCGGCCATTCGGCGAGCGCGCGGTCGCCGAGGCGGACGGTGCCCGCCAACGGCCGATCGACCCCGACCAGCTGGCGCAGCAGCGACGTCTTCCCGGCCCCGTTGCGGCCCGCGAGCAGCACCAGTTCGCCCTGTCGCAGCGCGAAGTCGACGCCGTCGAGCACCCGCCGACCGCCGCGTGCGACCGCCAGCGCGTTGGCGCACAGGTCGTTCACAGGTCCTCCCCGCGACGGTGCCGCGCCAGCAGGAACAGGAAGTACGGCGCGCCCAGCAGCGCCGTGACGACGCCGAGCCGCAGGTTCATGTCGGGCGGCGCGAGCCGGCAGGCGAGGTCGCTGGCGACCAGCAGCACCGCGCCGAGCAGCGCCGCCGCCGGCAGCAGTACGCGATGGCTCGGCCCGACCAGCAGGCGCGACAGATGCGGCACGACCAGGCCGACGAAGGCGATGCCGCCGGTGTTCGCGACCGTCGTCGCCGTCAGGCCGCAGGCCAGCCACAGCAGCCGTCGCCGCGCGCGCGCCGCATCGAGCCCGAGGCTGTGCGCGCTGTCGTCGCGCAGCGTCAGCAGATCGAGCGAACGGGCGTCCGGCACGATCAGCGCCGCGAACAGCACGCTGCCGCCCATCGTGATCCAGGCGTGGTCC
>CAYMRG010000315.1:0-4251 GCA_964392555.1 uncultured candidatus Brocadiaceae bacterium | reverse complement strand
CGTCGAGCCCGCCCATCAGCCAGAACAGCACCTGTGAACTCGCCGTGTAGTTGCTGAACGTGAAGGTCACGACGAACGCGGTCAGCGCGCCGACCAGCGTGTTGAGCGCGACGCCGGCCAGCAGCAGACCGGTCGTCGAGAAGCGGCCATGCGACCCCGCCAGCACGAACACCAGCGCGGTGACGATCGTCGCGCACAGCAACGACAGGCCGGGCACGGCCACGACCGCGAGCCCGGCCAGGCCCGTGACGATCGCCAGCGCACCGCCGAACGCCGAGCCGGCCGCGGTGCCGACGAAGTCCGGCGACGCGAGCGGATTGCGGAAGGTCGCCTGCATCACCGTTCCGGCGACCGCCAGCGACATGCCGCCGAAGATCGCGACCAGCAGCCGCGGCAAGCGGATCTGCAGCAGCACGAAGCGATCGGCCAGCGCGTACGGGTCGGTTGCCCGCCGCGCTTCGCCGCCGAACAGCCCGGTGACGAGATCGGCGAGTTCGCCGAATCCCGGCGCGGTGCGAGCCAGGCCGAGGTAGACGACGGCCAGCACGACCAGCAGGACGGCCAGCAGCCTGACCAGACGTGAACCGCGCTTCACGGTCGCCCCCAGGCACGCAGCGCCTGCTGCAGGAACTCGGCGGTGTCGACAAGGTGGTGCGAGGTCGTCGCGAGCAGCGCCGAGGGCACGGCGAGCACGCGGCCGTGCCCGACGCATGGCAGCAGTTCGATGCCGGGCATCTGGTGGAGCCAGTCACCCGCACCGGTGCCGACGCCGGGCGTCGCCGAGACGACGATCGCATCCGGCCGCCACCCGAGCACCGCCTCGACGTCGAGGCGACGGAACTGCCGCACGCCGTTCTCCGCCGCGAGGCTGCGGGCGCCGGCCGCTGCCACCGCGGCCGCGAACAGCGAACCGCGGCCGAGCGTGTTGAGCTCGCCGTCGAGATTCATGACGCGCCAACCGCCGAGTTCTCGGCCGCCGGCGGCGACCGCAGCGAGGCGACCTTCCATCGCGACCACCAGCGCTTCCGCCGCGGGTTCGAGGTGGCAGGCGGCACCGATCTCACGGATGTTGGCCGCGATGTCGGCGAAGTCGGCTGGGTCGCGCGTCCGCAGCAGCGGCACGCCGGCCCGCGTCAACAACGCCACCGTCTCCGAGCGCGTGAACGCGTCGAGGATCACCAGATCGGGTCGCGCCGCGAGCAGTTGTTCCGGATCGGCGCCGAGCAGCGGCAGGCCGCCGACGCGATCCGCGACCAGCGAGAACATCGGGTTGGCCGCCAGCTCGTGCACGCCGGCGATGCGGTCGCGCGGCGCGATCTCGATCAGCACCTCGGCGGCCAGGACCGAACCGGCGACGATCCGCTGCGGCGCGGTCGCCGGCCGCGCGAACGCCGTCGGCGCGCGGCTGCACGCGGTGCAGACCGCGAGCCAGCTCAACAGGGCGAGGCAGGCGCGCGCGGTCGATCGGGGCACGGGCGCATCATCGCCCTTCGTTCTTCGGCGGCAATGGGAAGGACGCGGGCAGTTCTTCGCCCTTGCCGCCGCGTTGCTCCGCCCACGGCGTGTCGAGCAGCGTCAGCGGGCCGACGTCCCGTTCGGAGCCGTCCTTCTTGCGAATGCGCAGCGACACCCGATCACCGCCGAGCCGCGAACTCACGAGCATCAGGAAGTGCGGGCCGTTCGCGACCGCGATGCCATCGACGGCCAGGATCACGTCGCCCTTGCGCAGATCGTTCTGCGCGGCGACGCCGTCCTTCGGCGTGCTGGAGATCTTGGCGCCGGGCCCGAGGTGCGACGGTTCGATCTGCACGCCGAGCCAGCCGCGCTGCAGGACGTCGCCGCGCTTCATCCGCTCGAGCAGATCGCCGATGTCGGCCAGCGTCACGGCGAAGCCGATGCCGGAGTCGTACCATTCGACGCCGGCGTTGCGGCCGCTCGGTGACAACGGCACCGCGAGACCGAGCACGCGACCCTGCAGGTCGACGACCGGGCCGCCGTAGTTCGCCGGCGAGGTGTAGGCGTCGATCTGCAGCGCGCGGCCGAACAGCCGTCGCTTGGCGCTGACGATGCCGATGTGCACGGTCGGCAGCTCGTCGCCGAACGTCCGGCCGAGCGCGAACGCCCACTGGCCGACGCGCACGTCCTCCGGCGCGACCAGTTGGGCGACCGGCAGGTCGTGCGCCGCGATCTTGACCAGGGCGATGCCGCGGCTGGTGTCCTCGCCGGCCTGCTGCGCATGGAAGATGCCCCGGCCCGGCACGTTGATCAGGATCGTCGTCGGCGCGAGCGCCAGCGCGAAGCGCGACACGACGATCCAACCGTCGCTGGTCAGCACGAGCCCGGTCGTCTTGCCCTGCGCCTGCTGGAACCCGCCGACCACCAGCGGCAGATTCTTGCGTTCGCGCTCGTCGTCGGGGTCTTTCGGCTCGTCGGGCTTCTCCTCGGGCTCCGGCTGCGGTGGCCGCCGCGCCACCGGTGGCGCCTCGCCGTCCAGCGGTCCGTCGCCGGCGCTCGCCAGGCGCGTGCCGCCGAACGTCTCGACGGTGACCGTGAACGGCGCGGCCTTGGCCAGTGCCGCCTGCAGCACCGGCTCGAGGCGAACGAACTCCTCGGGGTCGACGCCGGACTGCGCGACCAGCCGGACGCCGGTCAGCAGCGCCGGCAGCAGCGCGTTCCGGACGAGGCGGGCGGGCGTCATTTCGCGGGCTCCGCGGCGAGCTGCAGATCGCCTTGCAGCACTTCGGTGCCGCGCTTCCAGGTCAGCTTGACGGTGTCGCCAGGGCCGTAGCGGGCGAGGATCTCGCGATACTCCCGGCAGCTGCGGACCGAGTAGTCGTCGATGCGCACGATCAGGTCGTCGGGGCGCAGGCCGAGCCGGGCTCCCGGCGAATCGGCGACGACGCGCTCGACGTAGGCCGGCGGCGACTGGCGGCCCGCCTTGTCGAACAACCGCACGCCGAGCCAGACCGGCGCCTTCGCCGCCGCCGGCGCAGCGCGTTCCTTGCCGTGCAGCTGCTCTTCGAGGTAGGGCAGCAGGTCGCGCGACGGGATCGCGGCCGAGACCAGCGTGTTGGTCTCCTTGCTGTCGAGCAGCCGCAGGTTGAGGCCGATCCAGCGGCCGTCGAGCGTGAACAGCCCGCCACCGTAGTGGCCGGGGTTGTTGCAGGCGTCGGTCAGGATCAGATCGCCGTCGTACTTGACGTCGCTGAGGCGGTAACGGAGCGCGGTGTCGGCGCGGCCGACGACGACGCCGAACGTCGCGCTCATCTTCTCGGAGAACTCCGCGAGGCGGAAGCAGTTGCCGATCGAGACGACGAACTGGCCGGTGCGGAACAGCGGTCCGCCACCGGTGTCGGGCCAGATCGGCCGCAGTTCGCAGCGCACCTCGGCCGGGTCGATCTTCAGCAGGCGCACGCCGAGCTTCGGCTCCTCGGGCAGCAGCTTCGCCTGGTGCACCGAGCCGTCGTACAGCACGACGCGGGTGCGATCCTTCTGCAGCATCACCTGCTCGACCGTCAGGATGTGCCCTTCCTTGCTGACCAGCACGCCGGCCGCGTAGGCGTCGATCGTCGCGATGCCCGACGCCCCGTGCACCTTGACCAGGCTCGGCAGCAGCCGATCGACGACCTGCTCGACGCGCGAGACCGGCTGGCGTTCGGCGAACGAATAGGCCTTGCCGAAGTCCTCCTGCGCGGCGAGCGCGCCGATCAGCAACGGCCAGAATGCGTGGACCCGCTTCATGGCTGCCTCCGGAACACGGCCGGGTCGAACGGTCCGGCGCCGCTGGCGACCTCGCCCCACCCCGACTCGAGCGCGCCGTCGGCGACGACGCGCAAACGTCCGCCGCGCACGTGCCACTCGACCTTCGCCCGACGCAGCGGGTCGCGGAACGTGAACCCGGCGTAGCTGCCGTCGGCGAACAGCCAGACTTCACACTCGCCGTCGCCAGGCACTTCGAACCGGTAGGCCGATGCGCCGTGGACCTGCACGCCGCCGAGCAGGGCGGCGTCGGCTAGCCGCGTCGCGCGTTCGGCCGCGGTCCACAGGAACGGGTTGCTGCGCGCTTCGCGATCGAGGCGCGCGCGTTCGTCCGCCGTCGGCTCGCGCACCGTCCCGGCCGCCACCGCGAATCCGCCGTCGGCGTCGCCGACCAGCGTCAGGTCGCCGAGGTCGAGCCGCAGCAGCGGCCCGGCACGCCGCGCCCGATGCCCGGCGCCGCCGGCGCGCTCGGCGCGCCACTCGCCGCCGTCG
>CAYMRG010000314.1:0-6496 GCA_964392555.1 uncultured candidatus Brocadiaceae bacterium | reverse complement strand
GAAGTGCGGGCTGGCCTTCACCCTGATGCTGGCCCTCGCGCCGTTCCTCGTCGCCCAGGACGCCGCCACGGCCGCCGCCGCGGCGAACGATCTGGCCACCGCCAAGGAGTGCTTCGCGACGGGCGACGCCGACGCCGGCATCGTCGCGGCGTGGCGCGTGCTCGCGGCGGGCAAGGACGCCGACGCCAGCACGGCGGCGCAGCAGCTGCTGACCGCCAATGACCCGCTCGACGGCGAACGCAAGCGCGTGCGGGCGGCGATCGCCAAGGCGCAGGTCGAGCTGGCGCGCACCTACCGCACCCGCAAGTGGTTCCTCGCCGCCGACGAACACCTCGACCTCGCCGATCGCTTCGACGCCACCGCCGGCAAGAAGGAGCGCGAGCAGCTCACCGCACAGCGCGACAAGCCGCGCCCGACCCAGGTCGCGGTGCGCGAGGTGGAGGAGGCGCCGCGCTCGGCGATCCATCCGCGCAATCGCTTCCTGTCCTCGGGCCCGTGGCGGCATGTCGACGGCACACTGGTCGTCACGGCCCACGACCCCCAGAAGGACAAGGCCAACTTCTTCTGGCGCTCGAGCGTCGAACACGCCGACGGCGAGATCGTGCTCGAATGGCAGGCGCCCGGCACCGACGACGGGAACGACATCTGGCTCTCGTTCGGTGAGAGCGGGTCCAACACCTGCGACGTCATCTGGTCGACCAGCGGCGACCGCACCAGCGAAGGACTGCGGTTCCTGCAATTCGTCGATCGCCAGCAACGCGAAATCCAAGCGAAGATCCTGTTTCCGCCGACCCGCCTCGCCGATGGCTTCCACCACCTCGGCGTTCGCATCGAGGGAACGAAGGTCACGGTGAGCCTCGATGGCCATGCCAGGTTCACGTGCGCGCTCGACAAGCCCCCGCGCGGCAAGGTCGGACTGGTGCACGGCTTCACCAACGTCACCTCGGGCCAGATCGTCGTTCGCCGCCTCGAGGTGCTGCCGCTGTCCGGCACCGGCCCCAGCGAGGCCGAGTTGCTCGCCGCCGCCAAGGAGCGCACCGCCAAAGCCGTCGACGCCGCCTTCGGCGAGGCCAAGGACCTGATGACCGCCAAGCAGCCCGAACGCGCGTCGCTGGCCCTGCGCGCCCTGCCATTCCGTCTGCGCGCGCTCGAGGCCGGCGGCAAGCGCGACGAGCTGCGCAAGAGCGTCGCGGCGATGGCCACCCAGGCCGATCCCGGCCAGGCCAAGTACGAACAGGCGACGACGGCCTGCTGCAAGCAGCTCGTCGCCCTCGCCGAGCAGTATGCGAAGGCCGGGCGCCAGCAGGCGGCGCAGGAGGTGGTGCGCCAGGCAGCAGCGTTCGATCCCGACGGCAGGCTGACCGCGGCCGCAGCCGCGGCGCGCTGACCGGCGCGGCCGGCGCACCACGCGTCCCCGTTCGCCCGCTGCCATCGTCGCCACGGCCCGGTCGCGGCGGCGATCAACCGTTGTCGACACGCCATCCGATACACGGGGCGGCAGCGCGGCTACCCTGCGAGTCGCCGGCTTCCGCTGCCTCGCCACGCCATGCGCTTCACGTTCCACCCGATCTCCGACTACCTCGCCCACAAGGAAGCGGTCGACGCCGCCATCCAGCGGGTGCTGGCCAGCGGCCACTACATCCTCGGCCCCGAGGTCGGCGCGTTCGAACGCGAGTTCGCCGCCGCGATCGGCACTGCGCACTGCATCGGCGTGGGCAACGGCACCGACGCCCTGAACCTGGCGCTGCGCGCGCTCGGCATCGGCGCCGGCGACGAGGTCGTCACGGTGTCGCACACGGCGGTCGCCTCGGTCATGGCGATCGAACTGGCCGGCGCGACGCCGGTGCTGGTCGACGTCGACCCGGTGACCTTCACGCTCGATCCGGCGAAGTTCGAGGCGACGCTGCGGGCGCACCCGAAGTGCAAAGCGCTGATCCTCGTCCATCTCTACGGCCGGCCAGCCGACCCGGCGTGCATCGACATCGCGCGCCGCCACGGCCTGCGCATCGTCGAGGACTGCGCGCAGTCGCACGGCGCGGCGCAGAACGGTCGCACCACCGGCACGTGGGGCGACATCGCCGCGTTCAGCTTCTATCCGACCAAGAACCTCGGCTGCATCGGCGACGGCGGCGCGGTCCTCACCGACGACGCGCAACTGGCCGCTGCGGTGCGCCGGCTGCACCAGTACGGCTGGGTCGAGCGCTACATCAGCCACGAACCCGGCCTCAATTCGCGGCTCGACGAACTGCAGGCGGCGATCCTGCGCGTCAAGCTGACGACGCTGCACGACGACAACGCGGGCCGCGCGCGCCTCGCGACGATCTACGCAGCCGGGCTGCAGGGGACCGCGATCACCGCGCCGACCGTGCCCGCCGGCGGCACCCACGTCTTCCACCAGTACGTCGTCCGCGCGCCGCGCCGCGACGCGCTGGTCGCCGACCTCACGGCCCGCGGCATCCCGCTCGCGATCCACTACCCGCAGGCGGTGCACCAGCAGCCGGCCTATGCGGGACGCATCGCGCTCGGCGCCGGCGGCATGACCGCCACCGAGCAGATCTGCCGCGAGATCGTCAGCCTGCCGATGCATCCGCACCTCGGCGAAGCGGCCGTGCACCACGTGCTGGGCGCGCTGCGGGAGTACGCGTGATGCGCCCGCTGCTGAGCATCGTCGTGCCGCTCTATCGGTCGCGCGACAGCATCGAGCGGCTGATCCGTGAGCTCAGCGAGCTGCAGGTCGACGGCGGCTGCGAACTCGTGCTCGTCAACGACGGCAGCCCCGACGACACCGCCGAGCTGGCCGAGAAGTTCATGCAGTCGAGCCAGCGGGCGATCACGCTGGTCAAGCTGTCGCGCAACTACGGCGAGTACAACGCGGTGATGGCGGGCCTGCACCACGCGCAGGGCGAGTACATCGTGACGATGGACGACGACCTGCAGAACCCGCCGAGCGAAGCGCTGCGGCTCCTGCAGCACGCGCGTGACGGCGGCCACGACGTCGTCTACTCCTACTACGCCGACAAGAAGCACGCCTCGTGGCGCAACCTCGGCAGCTGGCTGACGAACCGCGTCTCCGACCTGCTGCTCGACAAGCCGCGCGGCCTCTACCTGTCGAGCTTCCGCGTCATGTCGTCGTTCGTGGCCAAGCAGATCTGCCGCTACGACGGACCCTACGTCTACGTCGACGGGCTGATCCTGCAGGTGACGCAACGCATCGGCACGTTGGAGGTCCGCCACGATGAGCGGGCCAGCGGCACCAGCAACTACACCATCCGCCGGCTGGTGCGCCTGTGGCTGGTGATGTTCGTCGGCTTTTCGGTGATGCCGCTGCGGATCGCGACGCTGACCGGCTTCCTGATGGCCGTCAGCGGCTTCCTGTTCATGATCGCGGTCGTCGTCATCCGCCTCGTCTACGGCTCCGTGGAAGGCTGGAGTTCGCTGATGGCCGCGCTGCTGTTGTTCAGCGGCACGCAGCTGATCCTGCTCGGCGTCGCCGGCGAATACATCGGTCGCACGTATTTGACCGCCAACAAGCGACCCCAGTTCGTGGTTCGAGACGTCGTTCGCAACGGTCGTTCGTAACCGAACGCGCGATGCCATCGCTCTTTTCGCAAGGGCGAATGGGAGCTCGGGTACTTTCCCGCGAGCGCTCCGCCGCGAATGAGGTACGCTCCTGTCATGGTAGATGCGCGTCCGGTTGCTTCGCGTGTGGAAGGTGATCGATCCGACCTCGCCGTCGGTGGTTCCGTGTCGATCGGCAGTGAGCTGGGTCTGCGCGTCGTCCAGGCCATGGCAGCGCGTCCGTACGTTCCGGCCGCCGATCTCGCCAAGGAGTTCGGGCTCGACCGCGCGCAGATGCGCTCGCTGTACGCGCAGGCCCGCGTGTCACCGGTCGCACAGGCACTGTTCGCGAAGTCGCCGTTCTTCTACCTGACCAAGACGCTGCATCGCCTGGCGAAGGACGAGACGCGGACCATGCAGGTGCTGGGGCGCAAGCCGCTGCAGACGCCGTACGAGACGCTCGAGCTGTTCATCAGCGCCGACTGCAACGTCAATTGCACGTTCTGCTACCGCCGCGACCGCGACTACGGTGACCAGCGCATCCTCGGCACGTCCGAGTTCCTCGCGATCATCGACGAGTTCGCCCGCGACGGCGGCAAGCAGATGGACGTCAGCGGCGGCCTCGAGCCGCTGCTGTCGCCGGCCGTCGCCGACGTGTTCCGCACCGGCATCGAACGCGGCCTGCGCGTCAACCTCTACACGATCGGCAACGCGCTCCACAATCCGAAGATCGCCGACCTGCTGATGCAGCTCTCGCAGATCCGCATCAGCTTCACGGCGCACGATCGCGACAGCTACGTGAAGATGATGGGCGTCGATCACTTCGAGCGCGTCTCGACGAACGCGCGCATGCTGATGCAGCGCAAGCAGGAGACGGGCGCCAAGGTCGGCATCGGCACGAGCTACGTCGTCACGCCCGAGATCTTCCGCGACATCCCGAAGGCGGTCGCGTTCGCGATCGACCTCGGCATGGAGTTCTTCGACCTGCGCTCGGTGTCGGTCTGGGCGTCGAACGACTACGGCCCCGAGGACCGCGCGGAACTCGGCGCAATCCTCGACGAGGTCCGCCGCGGCCAGGCGAGCGGTGCGCACGGCAAGCTCAAGGTCAGCATCGCCGACACGTTCGGCACGATCACCAACCCGGCGGCGAACGCGCTGCCCTACGTCAACCACGACCTCGTCAACATGCTGGTGCACTACCGCATCACCGTGACGCCGGCCGGCAAGGTGTTCCCGCTGAACATCCTCGGCCAGCCGACGCGCGAGGACGAACGCTTCCTGATCGGCCGCGTCGGCGCCGAGCAGACGCTCGCGGCGGCGATGCGCGGTCGCAAGCCGATCCCGTTCGAACACGAGCTGCTGCTGGCGCACGACAAGACGCTGCTGATCGCGCTGTCGAAGTTGCAGGCTGACCTCGACTACGGGATTTCGCTGGCGGAGAACCCGACGTCGCCCGCGTGAGCGGCGACCTGGTCGGGTAACCAGGGGGAAGGCGGATGCCGGGGTTCGTTCTCGCAGCAGTGGTGGCGGCCATCCTGTTCGGATTGACGGGGTTCTATCCACCGCAATCCGAGGACTGGATCCACCTGCAGATCATCGCGGCGCGGCCGTGGCAGGACGCATTCGACCTGCACGTCTCACACGCCCGGCCGCTGTGGTACCTCGGCCTGTGGTCCATGCTGCCGTCGGGGCTCGAGCATCCGGCGCTGATGCGCATCCCGCTGTTCGCGATGCACGGCCTGATCGGCGGCTGCGTCGGCGTGCTGGCGCGCCAGCTCGGCGCCTCGCCGCGGCGGGCGCTGCTGGCCGTCGCACTGTTCCTGTGCTTTCCGGCGGTGAAGGGTCTGGCCTGGATCCTGGCGATCTCGACGCCCGAACACGTGCTGCTGATGCTGATCGCGCTGATCGCGACGGTCGCCCACGCCCGCCGCCCGCGCGCCCTGACGGGCATCGCGCTGCAGGTCGCGCTGGTGCTCGCGATCCTCAGCCACTCGGCGGCGTGCGTGCTGCCGGCCTGCGTCGCGCTGCTCGCGGTCGCGGTCTCACCGAAGCGCTGGCGGGTGCTGTTCGACCCGTGGCTCACGCTGCACGGCGTGCTCGGCGTCGGGCTGGTCGTGCTGCTGGCGAGCCTGCCGACCGCCGAGCGCTACCACAGCCTGCGCGGCCTCGAGGCGATCGCGGCGAACGCTTCGCGGGCGCTGGTGTCGCTGGTGCCCGAGGTGGTGCACGGGCCGGCGGTGGAGGGCCTGCGCGGCGTCTACGGCACCGCGGGCTTCGCCTTCGGCATCGGCCTCTGCGCGCTCACCGCTGCGCTGGGCCTCTGGCTGATCTGGCGCGCGACACCGGTCGGCCGCGCGCTGCTGCTGGCCGCGGCGATCGATCTCGTGCCGCCGATCCTGACGGCCGGCTTCGTCGTTCGCTACGCCTACTTCCCGGCCGCGCTGCTGGCGGTCGCGCTGGTGCTCGCCGCGAAGCCGACGAAGGGCTGGATCGCGGTGCTCGGTCTGCTGGCCGCCGGCTGGTTCGTCGACTCCGTGGTCGACGTCGCCGAAGTGCGCCGCGGCGGCGAACTCGTCGATGCCGTCGTCGCGGCCGCGCGCACGGTGCGCGGCGAGTCCGGCCCCGGCGTGCGGATCGCGCTCGTCGACGCGCCCGGGACGATCGGTGCCGAACGCGACGTGCCGGTGTTCAACTGGGGCCTCGCCCACGCGCTGGCGTGGCACGGCATCGGCGGGCCGTGGCTGCTGCTGCGCACCAAGGCGTTCGTCACCAACAGCGACGTCGAATACGTCGAGGAACCGCGCCTCGCGGAGCTGCGCGGCGAAGGCGTCGCGATCTGGTGGTGGGACGACGCTTCGGCGCAGTTCGTACACCGCTGAGGGGCGAGCGCGCCGCTTTCGCCGTCCTGCGGCGTCAGGCGAGCCGAAGCGTGCTCGGC
>CAYMRG010000313.1:0-6523 GCA_964392555.1 uncultured candidatus Brocadiaceae bacterium | reverse complement strand
CGGCACCGTGGTCATCCAGACGTTCTGCCCGGACAACTACGCCGTCGAGGCCGCGGCCAAGAACGACTACGAGTCGTTCGTGCAGCAGGAACTCGTGTTCCGCAAATTGACCGGCTACCCGCCGTTCGCGCGGCTCCTGCGCGTGCTCGCCGAGTCGAAGAGCGAGAGCGAGGCGCAGCAGCTCCTGCAGCAGGCGGTGGTGCCGTTGCGCGGCATGGCCGACGTCGAGGTGCTCGGCCCAGCGCCGGCGGTCGTCGCCAAGGTCAAGGACCACTGGCGCTGGCACATCCTGGTCAAGTGCTTCCAGCCCGGGTCGTTCGCCAAGGCGATGGCGGCGATCGGCACCGTCGAGGACGCGGCGACGCGCACGTGCCGGCTGACGCTCGACGTCGACCCGGCGAGCCTGATGTAGCCGCCGGCCGGCCGAGCGCGAATCGCGCGGCAGGCTACGATCGCGGCCGTTCGAGCCCGTCCCACCCGAGATCCGCCATGCCTTCGCCTGCCGTGTTCACCCTGTTCGTCGCCACCTGTGGCGCCTGCGCGCTCGCGCAGAGCGGGCCGACCATGCGCCTCGCGGCGCCGGCCGTCCTCGGCCAGACCGCGTCGTTCACCATGCGCCACCCCGCCTCGGCCGGGCAGCTCTACGTGATGCTCGCGGCCTCGCCGGTGTTCCCCGGCGCCGTCGGCGTGTCGATCCCCGGGCTCACCGTCAACGGGTCGATGCGTGTCGATCCCGCGACCGCGCTGATCGCGGCGGTCGGCCTGCTCGACGCCAGCGGGCAGAGTCCGGCGCTGGCCATGCCGGTTCCGGCCGTGCCGCAGCTCGTCGGCTTCGGCTTCGACGTCCAAGGCCTCACGTGGGCGGGCAACGTCATCACCTTCGCCCAGGACGACCTCGAGATCGTCGTCGCCGCGCCGCCGCCCGCCGGACTGCACATGGTGGCGATCCCGCCGGGATCGTTCGCCATGGGCTCTGCGACGGTCGGCGGCACCGCCGCGCCGGTCCACACGGTCACGATCACCCGCCCGTTCTGGGTCGGCCGGTACGAGGTCACGCAGGCCCAGTATCTCGCGGCCGTGTTCGCGTCACCGTCGTTCTTCCAGGGTCCCGACCTGCCCGTCGAGTCGATCACGTGGTTCCAGGCCGTGCAGTTCTGCGACGCCCTGTCGGCCAGCGAAGCGGCGGCGGGCCGCCTGCCGAGTGGTTACGTCTACCGCCTGCCGACCGAAGCCGAGTGGGAGTACTGCTGCCGGGCGGGTGCGGCGACCGAGTGGAACGTCGGCAGTGCGCTGGCGTGCACCGACGCGAACTTCCACGCCGCGTCCGGCTACTGCGAGCCGGGCAGTATCTACGGCGGCCAGACCGCGACGGTCGGCAGCCGCGTGGCGAACGCCTGGGGGCTCCACGACCTGCATGGCAACGTCGCCGAATGGTGTCTCGACAGCTGGAACCTCACCGCCAACTACCCTGCGGGACCGGTCGAGGATCCCCACGTCGATGTCGGCACCTACCGCGTCGTGCGCGGTGGCGGCTGGGATGCGACGGCGGCGACGTGCCGGAGTGCCGCGCGGGACTACCTCTCGCCCTTCTACCACGCCTTCACGTTCGGCTGCCGCGTCGTCTGCGCTCCCGAGCTGCCGTAACCGGTCGCGACGGCAGGAACCACGCGTTCGCCGGCCGATGCCCTGCCGCGCCGTTGCGACGGCTGCCGGGTGTCCACTACAACCAGCGTTCTGGTCCCGGCAAGCGAACGATGCGACCGAACGATCCCGACGAGCCTCCGACCAATCCTGGCCAGCCGCAACCGGAGGGCAGCGATCCGGCCGAAGCGCGCACCACACCGTCGCTCGGTGACGACCGGCCGGCCGGCGTGCCTGGCGCGCCGGACGGCGGTGGCAAGAGCGAGGGCAAGCCGCCGGCGAAGGGAAAGGACAAGCTGCTCGGCGTCGTGCTCGGCGGTTGCCGCATCGACGCGCTGCTCGGCGGCGGCGCGATGGGGGCGGTCTATCGCGCGCGCCAGCTGAAGCTCGACCGCGACGTCGCGGTCAAGATCATCCGCCGCGAGATGATGGCGGATCCGCGGATGTTGAAGCGCTTCGAGGTCGAGGCGCGCACCGTCGGCCGCTTCCAGAGCCAGCACGTCGTGATGGTCCACGACGTCGGCGTCGAGCGCGGCGTGCACTTCCTGGTCATGGAGTTCGTGCCGGGCAAGAACCTGCGCGACCACGTCAAGCTGCTGGCCGGCGGCCGGTTGCCGACCGGCGAGGCGCTGCCGCTGCTGCGGCAGGCGTGCAAGGGGCTCGAAGAGGCGCAGCGGCTCGGCGTCGTGCACCGCGACATCAAGCCCGACAACCTGATGCTGACGGATCGCGGCGTGCTGAAGATCGCCGACTTCGGCATCGCCAAGCCGATGCACGAGGACTTCAACATGACGTTGACGTCCGAGCTGATCGGCACGCCGCTCTACATGAGCCCCGAGCAATGCCAGGGGCGGGCCGGCGTCGACTTCCGCAGCGACATGTACTCGCTCGGCGCGACGTTCTACTACCTGCTGACCGGCGAACCGCCGGTGCGCGCGAGCTCGGTCTACGAGCTGATCCAGACCAAGACCAAGCTCGAGAACCTGTGCCTGTGGAAGGCGCTGCCCGAACTCGGCGAGAACCACCCGCTGTCGCGCGTCATCGAGCGCATGCCGGCGTTGAACCGCGACGTTGGTTTGGGTTCCTACGTGGGGTTGCTGGCGTTTCTGGTGCTGGTCGACCCGGGTGGCACTCTGGCGGCGACGCGGTGGCGCGCGCCGCGGGCCGACGCCGCCGGTGCAACGTCGACGCAGGCGATGCCGGCGCCGGGTGGGCGCCGTGGGCTGTGGCTCGGCGCGGCCGCGCTCGCGCTCGCCGCCACCGGCCTGCTGCTGTGGCAGCCGTGGCGCGGCAGCGCACCCGATGGGGTCCTGCCGCAGCGCACGGATGGTGGCGCGGCGAACGGTCCGACGACCGGGACCACGACCAGGCCTGGGATCGATCGCGCTGCGGTCGCGGCCGCTCTGGCGGCGCTGCGCACGCGGTTGCGTGACGACGGGCCGAGCGAGATCCTGCGCCATGACGTGGCCGCGGTCGCGGCCGAGGGCGCCGACGCCGCCGAGCGCGACGCGCTGCGCGCCGACGTCGAGCGCGGCCTGCCGGTCGTGCAGCGGCTCGCGGCGATCACCCTGCCGAGCGATCTCGCGGCGATCGGCGGCGACACGCCGTTCGCCGATCTCGAGCGCCACCTGCTGGGCGTCGAGACCGCCGTGGCCGTCGATGGCGCGCCCGGCGCCGAGCTGCGCGCCTGGCTGCAACGCCAGCGGCAGGCGGCGCGCGGCGAACGCGAACTCGGCGCGCTGGCGCTCGGCAAGCTGGTGGCCGCGTTCTCGGCCTGGCAGACCGATCGCGGCAAGGTCACCAACGACGCGCGCCAGCTCGCCGAGCTGGGCACGCGGCTCGACGGTATCGAGGCGGCGCGGCGGCGTCTCGCCGAGCTGCTGCCGGCGGTCGGCGACGGGTTGCAGCGCGACGTGCCGCTCGAAGGTCTCGAACGCGCGCGGCGCGGCCTGGTGGTCTCCTCGTCACCGGTCGTCGACGTGCGCGCCGTGCTCGACGAGATCGCCGCCGAGTTCGCGGCCAACGGCCCCAATGCCTCGATCGCCGAACGGACGCGCGGCCTGCAGCCGACGGCGGCCGACCAGCTGACGCAACGGGATGCGTTGCTCGATGCGATGCAGCGTGCCGATCGGGCGAGGAGCCAGGCGCAGAGCGTGCACACCTCCGCCCTGCCGACCGCGCCGCGGTTGCCGTTCGACGACGTCACCGATTACTGGGCCGCGCTCGATCGCGCGCTCGATCCGCTGGTGCCAGCCGGCGGGGCGCTGCCGCAGTGGGCGATCGCCGAACGCGACGCGCTGCGTGAGACCGCGCGCCTGCAACCGCTGTGCGTCGATGCCTGCCGGCGGGCCTGGCGGCAATGGCAGGACCGTCGCCGCGGCGCGTCGTCCGGTGATCCGGCGGCGCTCGGCGAGGAGCTGAAGGCCGTCGGCCGCGGCATCGCGCGCGCCCGCGAGCTGTTCCCCGCGGCGGCCGCCGAGCTCGCGGCGATCGCCTCCGACGAGGCGCTGGCGACCGCCGACCAGGACCTCGCCGCGATGGCACGCGGCGAACAGCTGTTGGCCGCCGTGCGCGCGACCCAGCGCGAAGTCGCCGGCGTCGCGACCCTCGCCGGCTGGCGCGCGGTCGCCCAGCGCGTCACGGCGACGCTCGAGCAACAGGGCCGCGAGGCGGCGACGGACGCCGCGCTGCAGGGCGAGTTCGAGCGGGCGCGCGCGGCCGCTTCGCGCTGGCAGGCGGCGGACCGCTCGTTCGCCGCCCTGTGTGCGCAGCTCGCCGCGGGCGACCTGACCGCGGCCGACGCCGCCGTGCGCCTGGGCGCGCCGGCGAGCGAAGGTCGCACCGAGCTCGAGACGCTCGCCCAGGTCGTGCGCGGCTGCCGCGACGCGTTCACGCGCCTCGGCGACACGCTGGCGATCGACGACGCCGAGAAGCTCGTCGGCCAGGCCCGGACGACGCTGCAGTCGGTTGCGGCGCTCGCGCCGGCGGTCGATGCGCAGCTCGCGACCTGGCTTCAGGCGCTGGCCGAACTGCGGCGGCGCACGGTCGGCATGGTGCCGATTGCCGCCGGCGCGACGCGCGCGGCGTCCGGGCGGGTACCGGCGTTCTTCCTGTCGGCGACCGAAGTCAGCCACGGCGAGTTCACGCAGTTCGTCGCCGAGCTGCGCACCGCCGTCAGTGCCGCCGCCGATGGCGGTGGCGACGTGGCCATGGCTGGCGACGGGCTCGCCAAGGCGTACGCGAAGGTCGCCGCGAAGTTCGACGGGACCGGCTTCCGGCCGACGGATCTCGCCGCGCTGCTCGCGCGCGAACCGCGGCGCGTCGATGGCAAGCTGCCCGAGGAGCGCGTGCTGTGGTGCGACGCCGCGGCCTGTGCGGCCTGGTCCGGTCGCAAGCTGCCGACGGTCGGCGAATGGGCGCTCGCCGCGTTCGGCGATGGCAACCGCTACGCGTTCCCGTGGGGCGCGACGTGGAGCAACGACGCCGCGTGCCGCAATCCCAGCAACACCGCGATGGTCGAGGTCGATGCGGGCGGGCTGTCGTGGCGCAGCGCCGACGGCATCCGGTTGCACCACCTCGCCGGCAACGTCGCCGAGTGGCTGGCCGCGCCGGCCGACGCCAACGAGGCGCCGGTCGCCGGCGGCTGCTATGCGGATCGCGACGCGTCCGCGCGCGACCATGCCGGTGGCGAGATCGAGACGCTCGACAAGACCGATGGCCGCCGCGGCGTCGGGTTCCGCACCGCGCTCCATCTCGCCGACGTGCCGGGCCTCAGCTGGAAGTGAGCTGGCGCTGGCAGTAAGCCCGCCGTGAACCGGCGCTGGCCGCGATCAGGCGGCGCCAGGGAACCCGTTGCCACGAACGCGCCGTGGCAGGATCCAGACCCCGTCCCGCATCGACTCATCCCCTTCCGGTTCGTCGCTCATCCATTCCAGCGGTAGCCGTGCAGCCAGCGAGTGGGCGCTTCGTCCTGGTTGCGGACCGTGAAGCGCGTGCCGGCGCGGATGCAGATCTCGTCGCCGGGGAGCAGGCGCAGGATCCGGTTGTCGAATTCGAGCAGGCTGTTGCCCTCGAGCAACAGCAGCAGCACGTCGACTTCGTGCTGGACGTCGTGCCAGACCTGGGTGGGGGGATCCACCCAGAGTTCACAGCTGAAGCCCTGTGCGGCCCAGTCGGCCCGCACGGCTTCGCGATCGACTCTCGTTGGCTGTGTGCCCACTTCTCTCCTCCGGCGGGGTGGCAGGGTAGCGGCCTGGGCCGAAGCGGAGCCTCGGTCCGGACCTCTCGATACCATCGCGTCCACCTCGTTGGCTGACGGCGAGGGTGTGGTGCCAAGGGGGGAGGTAGTGACCTCCGAAGTCGGCCATGCCGACGGGGTGGCAAGATGGTGTGAACAACAATCCACTGCGGTGGGCCGCATTGCAAGTCCCTGGCGCCGGTGTAGCGGCATGGCGAGTGCCGGTGTGGTGAGCGCCGCGGGAGCACTAGGGCGGCAGCGACCGGCTGTAACGCGACTCAGTGCTAATCCGGATACCGGCAGACGTTGCGCTCCATCCGCCGGGAGGAATCCGCAGGGAGTCCAGTGCGACAGCGGAAAGGAGTCCTGCCCCCAGGATCACACCGACGGGCACGAGACTACTCGCTCAGCTCGCTGACTGAGCGATAGCGCCCCGGGCTTTCACCCTGGAACAGACCCCTCTGATTCGCGGCGCTGTCTCGGCGTCCGAGAAGCCCAGGCGGCGATGCTGGTGGGCCTCGCGCAGGAACTCGTGGCCGTGCGGTGCGAAGTCGGCGATCAGCAGCAGGCCGCCATGGGCCACCAGCCGCGCGGCCTCGGCGACGGCGGAGGCCGGATCGCCCAGATAGTGCAGAACCTGATGCA
>CAYMRG010000312.1:0-6526 GCA_964392555.1 uncultured candidatus Brocadiaceae bacterium | reverse complement strand
CGATGGTCGTGCGCATCGCCGGCCTCGCCTACCAGAAGGGCTTCGGCGGCCACTTCCACAACGACAACTCGTTCGGCGCGATCCTCGAGATCCCGGGCCTGATCTTCGGCGTGCCGTCGCGCGGCGACGACGCGGTGACGATGCTGCGGACGATGACCGCCGCCGCCGCGCAGTTCGGCAAGGTCAGCGTGTTCCTCGAACCGATCGCGCTCTACATGCAGAAGGACCTGCACGAGCCCAACGACGGTCTCTGGCAGACCGCGTACCCGCCGCCCGACGAGCTGATGCCGCTCGGCCGCGGCCGCACCTACGAGGCCGGCGACGACGACGAGCTGGTGATCGTCACCTACGGCAACGGCGTGTGGCTGTCGCTGCGCGCGCAGCGGCGCCTGCGCGAACGCGGCATCAAGGCGCGCGTGTTCGACCTGCGCTGGCTGATGCCGATGCCGATCGACGAGGTCAAGGCGCACGTCCGCGCGACCGGCCGCTGCCTGGTCGTCGACGAGTGCCGCGCGACGCAGGCCGGGCCGAGCCCGCTGCTGCTCGCCGAGCTGTGCCAGGATCCCGAACTCGCCGGCTGCGTGCTGCGCCGCGTCGCCGCGGTCGACAGCTACGTGCCGCTCGCCGCCGCGGCGAATCTCGTGCTGGTGCAGCAGGAGGACATCGAACGGATGGCGATGGCGATCTGCGAGGAGAAGGTCCGGTGAAGCCCACCGCCGTGTTGTTCTGTCCCGGCCGCGGTTCCTACACCAAGGACGAGCTCGGCTTCGTCGGTCGCACCGTGCGACCCGGCCCGGTCGCGGCCGCGCTCGACGCGTGCGACGCGCACCGCCGCGGCCAGGGTCGCCCGACGCTGCGCGAGATCGACGGCGCCGAGAAGTTCCGCCCCGGCCTGCACCTCGACGGCGAGAACGCCGCCGAGCTGATCTACTTCGGCACGCTGGCGCACCTCGAGGAGCTGCGCGAGCGCTACCGCATCCTCGCCGTCGCCGGCAACTCGCTCGGCTGGTACACCGCGCTGCCGGCCAGCGGCGCGCTCGATCCGGCCAGCGGCTGGCGTCTCGTCGCGACGATGGCCTCGCTGCAGAAGCAGGTGCCCGGCGGCCAGATCCTGACGACCACGGTCGGCGACGACTGGCGCACCGACCACGCGCTCGCCGATGCGGTGCGCGCGGCGCTCACCGCGCTGCGGGCACGCGGCGACGCGTTCTTCTGCGACTACAGCATCCGCCTCGGCGGCCACGAGGTCGTCGCCGGCACCGAGCGCGCGATCGCCGAGCTGCTGACCGGCCTGCCGAAGATCAAGGTCGGCGAGCGCGAGTTCCCGTTCCGGCTCGCCGGGCACGGGCCGTTCCACACGCCGCTGTGCGCGCCGACGTCGGCGCAGGCCGCGGGCCTGCTCGCCGACCTGCCGATGCGTGCGCCCGAGTGCCACCTGATCGACGGCTTCGGCAACATCCATTCGCCGTGGTCCGCCGACCCGCGCGAGCTGCTGCGCTACACGACCCGCGAACAGGTGCTCGAGACGTTCGATTTCAGCGCCTGCGTGCGCACCGCCATGCGCGAGTTCCAGCCCGACGTGCTGCTGTGCGCCGGCCCCGGCAGCTCGCTGCGCGCGCCGGTCGGCCATTGCGTCGTCCGCGAGGGCTGGCGCGGCATCCACGATCGCGCCGCGCTGTTCGCGAGCACGGTCGTCGCGACCGCGTGAGGCCGGCGCGCCGCGGGTGCTACTCGACGACCAGCGAGAACGCGTCGCCGAGCAGCAGCGCGTAGTCGCGCGCCGGGCCGGCGGCCTGCATCGCGAAGTCGAAGCCGACCAGCTGCGGATCGTTGGGCACGGTGATGAAACCGTCGGCGCGGTGCTCGTAACCGGCGACGCCGGCGAGCGCGACGTAGGTGCTCGCCGGGTCGAGCAGCAGCGGCCCGAACGGCGTCGGCAGCGCCGGCGCCAGCGACACCGCCGAGATCACCGCGCCGAGCCCCGGTTCGATCGCGATCGAGACGCGCGTCGTCTGCCCGACCTGCAGCGGACCCGTCGTCCAGATCTGCGGTCGCTCGATGACCATGTGGATGCCGACCATGTGCGGCGCCGTCAGCGGCGCGATGCCGATCGCCTGTTCGAGCGCCGTCCGGTCGTTGGTCAGGAAGTGCCGCAGGAACCCCGAGCCCATGCGCGAGGTGAGGTCGAACACCTCCTGCGAGGCCTGCCCGTTCAGCCACAGGCCGGCGACGTCCATGTGCGTCGCCTCGGCATCGAGCAGGCACAGGAACTTGAACTCGTGGTAGTCGTGCAGCGCCAGGTAGAACGGCTGCGCGTGGCTGATCCACGGCGTCACGACGTCGCCTTCGCCGACGATCAGGCCCATCGGCACGTCGACGAACCACGTGGCCGTCGGCCCCGGATCGGCCGGCGCCAGCGCGAAACCGACCTGGTAGCCCGGATTGGTCGCGAGCACGACGGCGACGTTGCCACCGCCCATCGAGTGCCCCGCGAGCCCGACGTGGTGCAGGTCGAACGCGCGCCGCAGCGGATCGAACGCGCGGTGGTTCGTCTGGTCCATCGCATCGAGCACGGCGCGCGCCGAGACCTCCTGCGCGAGGAAGTCCCACTGCCCGTCCTCGAGCAGCACGACGCACAGACCGTCGGCGGCCCAACGGCTGCCGAGATCGAGGTAGTCGGAGCCCAGCAGGCCGAAGCCGTGCAGGAAGACGACGGTCGGCCAGCCGCTCAGACTCGGCGGCTGCTGCCGGGGGGTGTCGCCGCCGGCCGTAACCGGGGGGTTGCAGCCACCGGGTTTGCACCCGGTGGGACGTTGGGGCCGGTGGGGGGGCCACGCCACGGTGCGGCTGCCCACCGCGTAGGGCGCCTGGGCAGCGAGTGGCGCCATGGCCAGGGCGACGGCCAGCAGCGCAGCAGAGGAATGACGCATGGAGTGGTAGGTCGGGGGGACGACGAACCGTTGGCCGGCGGGTGGGCGCCGGACCGGGGAGGTGGGCCAGCATTGTCGCCATTCGCGCGGCCTTGCCAAGTCCTTGGTAGGAAGCCGTGCCACGGGGCGAAAGGGATTGCGGTCGCGCGCACACTTCGCACCGGACAGCCTTGCTCCCGACTCGCCACCAACGGATCCTGCGCAGCATGCGCATCCTGCTCATCTGCCTCTCCGCCACGGCTATCGCCGGCCTCGGCAGCGCGTTTGCCTTCCACCTCATGCGCGAGATCGGCGTGCTCGGCGGCACGGTCCAGATGCCGCTGGACTCGTTCATCGCCCTGGTCGCGATCGCCTGCTTCCTCGCGAGCCTGCTGGCGCTGGTGTTCCGGCGGTTCATGCACGCCGGGGCGCGCGAGCTCGAGGCGCTCAACCAGCGCGTGGCGCAGCTCGAGAACGCGGGCCGCGGCTGAGCTCCCTCAGCGCGGCGCCGCGCACACCGCCCGCGTCACGACCTCGGCGACCGCCTGCAGGAACGGGTCGGCCAGCTCTTCGTAGCCGTAGCGGTCGTCGTTGAGCACGCCGTCGGGATTGGTGTAGCAGACGATCGCGAGGAAGAAGCCGCGCCCGGTGCGCTGGTCCTCGACGTAGCCGTTCTCGATCGAGAAGCCGTAGGCGCGGCCGGTCTTGTCGTAGAGCCGCAGGTGCGGCAGCGGCAGCACGCGCTCGATGCCCGGCTGCATGAACTTCAGCGACGCGTCGGGGACCTTCGCCGCGTCGAAGCGCGGGTTCGGCGATTCGCGCGGCGGCTCGCCGAGCGCGTGCACCAGGAACTCGCGCTGCGCGACCGACAGCTCGGGGAAACCGCGCTTGCCGAGGTCGATCTCGGGGCGCACGAGCCCGACGAGCAGGTCCTGCAGATCCTGCAGCAGGATCGCGTTCTTCTGCCGGAAGGACATCGGCCCCTCGACCAGCTTGCCGTCGACGAGCTGCCCGGTGCCGAGGTCGAGGTCGTGCCACGCCTCGTTGCTCAGCTCCGCGCCATCGTCGCGCGCCGCGAGCCGGAACACCGAGTCACCCCAGGCGAAGCGCACCTCGCGCGTCTGCCGGTTCTCCGCGAGCGTGTGCGCCTCCGAGAGCCGGTGCCAGACGCGCGCCGAACGGCAGCCGCCGCGCCACAGGATCGCGTTGAGGCCGCGCTGGCCGGCGATCTCGTAGCAGTGGTTGAACGCCAGGTTGTCGCTGACGAGCAGCATCTTGCGCAGGTCGTGCGCGATCGTCAGCGTGCCGTCGACGACGTTGCTGGGGTCGCCCGCGACGGTCTGGTCGCCGGCGAAGCGCGGCGCGATCTCGAACCGCGACGCGAGCCCGAGCGCGGTGCCGTGGTCGAGGTTGTGCTCGTTCAACGTGACCAGCGCCGCGATCGCGCCGCCGAGCTTGATCGCGCTCGCCGGGTAGTAGTACTGCGTCGCATCGCCGAACGCGCTGCGCACGAGCGTGACGCGACCATTCGCGCCGACGACCGGTTCGCCGAGCAGCACCTGGACGCGGCGCTCCTTGGCGTGGTCGATCCACTCGGTGAGCCGCGGGTCGGCGCGCAGCAGCGCGGCGAGGTCGCGCGGTGCGGGTTCTTGCGGCAGGAACGTCAGGACGAGCGCGAGCAGGGACATGGTGACCTCAGCCGATGCCGTAGCGTTCGCGCAGGACGCGCAGGTGGTGCAGCTCGTGCCCGGCGATGATCCACGCCAGCGCGCGCGGGCTCGCCGGCTTGCCGTTGGCGGTGCCGATGCGCCGCGCGGCGTCCGGCAGGATGCCCTCGAACAGCGTCAGCGTCGCCGCGCGCACGCTCGCGAACTCGCCGACGATCGCCGCCAGCGACCGCTCGTCGCTGCCGTCGTTCTGCGCGTAGGCATCCTCGTCGAAGCCCGGCAGCGACACCGTCTCGCCGCGGGCGATGCACAGCGCGCGGTAGCAGAACATGCGTTCGCCGTCGACGATGTGCTGCAGCAGGCGCTTCACCGTCCACTTGCCCGGCGCGTAGCGGTGTTCGCCCTGCGCCTCGCTGCAGCTCGCGAGCAGCGCGCGCGTCGCGAGGCCCTGCGTCGCCAGCGTCGTGATCACGTCGCCGTCGGGCACCAGGTCGATGTAGGCGGCGAACGGCGGGGCGAACTCCTGCGCAGGTGGACGCTTCATGGCTGGCATCAGTCCTACAGCGCGCCGATCGTCGCGGCGAGCGCATTCGAGCCACGCACCGCGACGATGCCACCCAAGGCGTCGAACTCGAGCGGGATCGTCTGCTGGAAGAACTGCCCGCCGAGCAGGCTGGGACTGCTGCCGAGAGCCAGGCTCGAATGCGCCGAACCGACCCCAGGCAACAGCGCGATCAGGAGATCCGGGCTCGCCAGCAGCGAGCAGCCGGGCTGCCCCTGCGCCAGCAGCGCGGACAAGGGAATCGACGTCGCGGTGAAGCCGATCACGCCAAGGCAGAGCGTCTGGGTCGCCAGCCCGGTCGTCGTCGTGCGGAATGGCGCGCCGAGCCAGGGCAACGCGTCGGCGGTCAGCACCAGCGGTCCCGCGGCGGTGCAGCCGCTGCCGTACGGCAGCACCGTCGGCATGCACGTAGAGCGGATGCTCGTGAGGTTACGAGAGAACGCGCCATCGACGATGCTGAACTCGCCGCCGACGACGAGGTCGCCACTCGCCGACTGCACGAGCGTGCGCACGTCGACCTGTGCATCCCACGTTGCGCCGCTCAGATCGACGAAGCTGCTCCAGCCAGTGCCGTTCCACCGCGACAGGCCTTCGTCGCCGAGCCCCGCACCATGGAAGCCGCGGCCGACCACGAAGTCGCCGTTCGGCAGCGACGTGACGGCACGGACAGGCAGCAGGTTGATGTTCTGGGTGCCCATCGAGGTCCAGGCCACACCGCTCCACCTGGCGCAGCGATGCGCCGGCATGCCACCGGCGCTGGTGAACTCGCCGACGGCCGCGAGGTCGCCGTTGGGCGCCACCGCGAGGCCGTGCACCCCACCGTTCACGCCAGCGCCGACGTTCTGCCACTGCGCGCCATCCCACTGCGCGAGATAGGGGCGGGGCTGACCGCCGGCCGTGGTGAACAACCCGCCGGCAAACAACACGCCATCGCTGCGCGCCGCCAGCGCGAGCACGTCGCCGTTCATTCCGCCGCCGAGCGGCGACCAGGCGACGCCGTCCCAGCGGGCGACGTGTGAGCACGGCTGGCCTCCGGCAACCAGGAACTTCCCGCCAACGACGAGGTCGCCGTTGGGCATCCGACACACCGCGAGCACCCGGTCGCTCGTACCGCTGCCGAGCGCCGACCAGGCATTGCCGTCCCAGCGACCGATGTTGGCCAGCGCGGTGCCGCCGGCCTGCGTGAACTGTCCGCCGGCGACGACGTCGCCGTTGGCGAGCGTCACCAGCGCATCGACGGACGACCCGGTGAGTCCGGGCCCCAGTAGCTGGAAGGTGCTGCCGTCCCAACGGGCGATGTGGTTCACGGAGGTGGTGCCGAGAGTCGTGAACGCCCCGCCGACGACGACGTCGGCGCCGACGGCAGTCGCCGCGTGGATCGCCCCGTC
>CAYMRG010000311.1:0-6535 GCA_964392555.1 uncultured candidatus Brocadiaceae bacterium | reverse complement strand
TCCCACCGCGTCTACAGGCCGTATTCCTTGATCTTGCGGTAGAGGGTCCGCTCGCTGAGCCCCATCGCACGCGCCGCCTTCTGCCGGTTGCCACCGGTCAGCTCGAGCGAGACGCGGATGTGGTTGCGTTCGACCTCCTCCCAGGTGCGCCCGGCGAGGAACTGCCAGCCATCCTGGTCGGCCGGCAGCGGTGCCCAGATCTCTGGCGGCAGGTCGGCGCGCGTCAGGATGTTGCCCTTGGCGCGCACCACCATCGACTCGATCGCGTTGCGCAGCTCGCGGACGTTGCCGGGCCAGTCGTACTGGACGAGCGCGACCAGCGCGTCGCGGTCGATCGACTCGACGTCCTTGCCGTGCAGCTTGCTGAAGTGGCGCAGGAAGTGCTCCGCCAGCAGCTTGATGTCGCCGCGCCGTTCGCGCAGCGACGGCAGATCGATCGTCACGACCTTGAGGCGGAAGTAGAGGTCCTGACGGAACGTGCCGTCCTTGACCTTCTGCGTGAGATCGGCGTTGGTCGCGGCGATCACGCGCACGTCGACCGGCCGCAGCTTGTTGTCGCCGAGCCGCGCGACCATGCGCTCCTCGAGCACGCGCAGCAGCTTGATCTGCGTCGCCAGCGGCATCTCGCCGACCTCGTCGAGGAACAGCGTGCCGCCGGCCGCGTACTCGAACTTGCCTTCGCGGTCGGCCACCGCGCCGGTGAACGAGCCCTTGAGGTGGCCGAACAGCTCGCTCTCGATCGTGCCTTCGGACATGCCGCCGCAGTTGATCGCGACGAACGGCCGCTTGCTGCGCGGCGACAGGTTGTGGATCGCGCGCGCGACGAGTTCCTTGCCGGTGCCCGACGGGCCGAGGATCAGCACCGACGCGGCGGTGCTGGCGATCTGGCGGACGAGCGCCAGCATGCGCTGCATCTTCGGATCCTGGCCGACGATGCCCTCGATGCCGAACGTGCGCTCCATCTGGCCACGCAGGTCGTCGTAGGCGACGTCCTTCTGGTGGTCCTCGAGGCACTTCTTGACCTTCGCGCGCAGGTCGCCGAGGTCGACCGGCTTCTCGACGTAGTAGGTCGCCCCCTGCTCCATCGCCTGCACGGCGACCTCGCGACCACCGTGGCCGGTGAGCATCACGACGCGGCAGTTGGGGTAGCCGTGCTTGGCCGCGGTCAGCACCGCGAAACCGTCGGTGCCCTTCATGACGAGGTCGGTGACGACCACGGCGAAGCGCCGTTCGCCCAGCATCGCGACCGCCTCGGCACCGCTGGCCGCCGTCGAGATCTCGACCGGCAGCACCTCGAGCGCCGCGACCAGCGACTCGCGCAGCGCGTCGTCGTCGTCGACCACCAGGATCGGATCGCCGCTCACTCGCGCACCTCGCCGCCCCGCCCATCCGCAGGCGGGCTGCCGTCGCCCGGGTGGTTGCCAGAGCCCCGCTGGTTACCGGAGCCCTGGTGATTGCCAGAGACCTGATTGCCAGAGATCGGCAGACGGACCGTGAACTGCGTGCCCTTGCCCACCTCGGACTCCATCGTCAGCGTGCCTCCATGTTCTTCCGCGACCCGGCGCACCGTCGGCAAGCCGAGTCCGGTGCCCGACTTCTTGGTGCTGAAGTAGGGATCGAGCACCTTGGCCTGCAGCTCCGGGGCGATACCGGCGCCGGTATCGGTCACGCGCAGCAGCACGTGCGGCCCCTCGCGAACGGTCTGGACCAGCACCTCGCCGCCGTTCGGCGTCGCGTCGGCGGCGTTGCGCAACAGGTTGACGAGCGCCGCCTGCAGATGGTCCCAGTCGCCGGGCACCATGCCGACGTCGAGGCCCGGATAGAACCGCAGCGCCAGGCCGCGCTCGCGCAGCTCCGGCTCGTGGAACTCGACGACCGCCTGGACGCGCGCGTTGAGGTCGACCGGCGCGAACTTCGGTTCCGGGGCGCGCGCGTAGCTGAGGAACTCCTCGAGGATCTTCTGCAACCGCCGGACCTCGTTCTCGACGGTCGCCAGCCGCTTCTGCGTGCGCTTGTCGCGGGCGGTCTCCGGCTCCCGGAATTCCTCGAGCACGAGCTGCAGGTTGAGGCCGATCGTGCTCAGCGGGTTGCGCACCTCGTGCGCGAACCCGGCCAGCAACGTGCCGAGCTGCGCCAGGCGCTCGGTGCGGATCCGGGCGAGTCGTTCTTCGCGAGCGTGGGACGACATGGGGAGAGGGGCCGCGAGACGATACGGGACCAAGGGCGACGAATCTTCGGCCGGGCGGAGTTTCACCGGGCGGTCCGCGAGCGAGGGGCGGCGGTGCAGTATCGTCGCGCTCGCCATGCCGTGCCAACGAATCGAGCTGCGAACGGCCGACCAGGCGCGGTTGGTCGCGGACGCTGCGGCCCGCCTCCGGCGCGGCGAGCTGCTGGTGTTGCCGACGGAGACCGTCTACGGCCTGACGGTGCTGCCCAGCGACGAAGCCGCCGTGGCCCGCGCCCGCGCGTTGAAGGGCCGCGACGGCGCGCAGCCGTTCACGTGGCACATCGCCGACCGGCCCGACTTCGCCAGGCTCGCCCTCGATCCGCCCCCCGGCATCGTGCGGCTCGTCGAGCGCTACTGGCCGGGGCCGTTGACCGTGATCGTGCCGGCCCGCGGCGGCGGCACATGTGGCGTGCGACTGCCGGCCCACGATTTCACGCGCGCGGTCATCCGCGCCGCCGGCGAGCCACTGTGGATGTCGAGCGTCAACCAGACCGGTGAACCGCCGTTGCTGGCCGCCGACGCGATCGCCGCGCGCTACGGCGAGCAGCTCGGCCTGGTCGTCGACGACGGCCCGTCGCCGCTCGGCATGGCGTCGACGATCGTGCGCGCCGAAGGCCGCCGGCTCGACGTCCTCCGCGAAGGCATCCTGCTGCGCGACGAAGTGCTGCACACCGCGGCCGACACGATCCTGTTCGTGTGCAGCGGCAACACCTGCCGTTCGCCGCTGGCGGCGGCGTTGGCGCGCGAACTGACGGCGCGGACGCTCGGCGTGCCCGCCGACCAGGTGCTCGCGCACGGCTTCGCGTTCGCCAGCGCCGGCACCAGTACCATCCACGGCCTCCCGGCCAGCGAAGGCAGCCTGCTCGCCGGGCGCGAACTCGACCTCGATCTCACCGCCCATGCGAGCCAGCCGATCGACGTCGACCTGGTGACCCGCGCCGATCGCATCTACTGCCTCGGCCGCGGCCACCGCCGCGCGTTGCTCGCCGAATGGCCGGAGCTGGCCCCCCGCACGGCGCTGCTGCGCCCCGACGGCCTCGACATCGGCGATCCCTACGGCGGCGACCTCGCGACGAGATCCGCGCCGCGGTCGGCGCTCGGTTGACCGAGTGGCTGCCGAAGGCGAAGTGACCGCGACGCGCGTCACTCGTCGCTGACGCGCTCGTCGGCGTGGTCGGCCATGCCGCGCAGGATGCGCAGCAACCGCAGGAAGGCGCGCTTCTTCATCACCGGGTGGCCCATGTACTCGCCCGGATCGAGCAGGTCGCGCAGCACGTTGGTGCCGCCGCCGAGCCGCAGGTCGTCGCCGATCCGCAGATGGCCCGAGACGCCGCAGTTGCCGGCCATCGTGACGCGATCGCCGATCACGGTCGAGCCGGCGATCGCGCAGCCAGCGGCCATCGCGACGTCGCGTCCGATCGTGCAGTTGTGCGCGATGTGGCAGAGGTTGTCGATCTTGGTCCGCGCGCCGATCCGCGTCACACCGAGCGTGGCGCGGTCGATCGCGGTGCCGGCGCCGACCTCGACGTCGTCCTCGATCACGACCGAACCGAGCTGGGGCACCTTGATCCAGGTCGCGCCGTCGCGCGCGTAGCCGAAGCCGTCGCTGCCGATGACCGCACCGGCGTGCAGGATCGCGCGCGCACCGATCTGCACGTCGTGGTAGATCGTGACGTTCGGGTGGATGGTCGAGTCGGGGCCGATCGTCACCCCATCGCCGATCGACGCGCCGGCCATGATGACGCAGCCGGCGCCGATCCGCGCCTTGCCGATGACCGCGTTGGGACCGATCTGCACCGGGGCGGTGAGCTGTGCCGCCGGATCGATGACCGCCCGCTCGTGCACGGTGTGTTCGACGGCCCGCGGCAACGGGTGGAAGAACGCCGCGATCCGCGCGTAGGCGAGGTCGACGTCGTTGACGAGGATCTGCGCCGCCGGCGTCGTCAGCCGTTCGCTCGTCAGCAGCGCACCGGCGCCCGTCGTCGCGGCCGCGGCGTGGTAGCGCAAACCGCGGACGAAGCCGATCCGGTCCGGGCCGGCCGTGCGGAGGTCACCGAGACCGGTGATCCGCCGTTCGCCGTCGCCGACGAGTCGACCACCGACCAGGTCCGCCAGCGCTGCTACCGAGGTTTCCGTCATGGGAGGCGATTATGCAGGGCGCGCAGCTGGTCCGCTGCGGTCTCGCGCGCGGATCTGGGCCACGCGGGGTCGTAGGGAATCGTGTCGCCGGCCGTGACGCGCAGCGCCACGCCGGCGGCGACCCGCACCGTCACCGCATCGGCGGCCAGCAGGTCGGCCAGGGTCTGCAGGGAGGCGCGGTCGCGGTGGCCGGCGAGCGCGGTGGCGAGCCGTGCTCGCGCCGCATCGCCCTGGCCGATCAGATCGCCGAGCGCGGCCGGCAACGGCAGATCGCGGCGCCAGAAGGCCAGCAGCTCGCCGACGGCGCCACGGCCGCGGAGCACCCTGCCCGCTTCGCCAAGCACGAACGGATCGGCGAGTTCACGCAGCGCCTCCGCGGCCGGCCCGTCGAGCGGGGCGACCGCCAGCCGAGCGACCAGGGCCTCGGCACAGCGCGAGGGGAAGCGCGCGCGCAGGGCGATCGCCTGGGGCGAGCTGCCGACGCACAGTTCGGCGAGCCGCGGCGCGGCTGGCAACATCGACAGGTCTTCGAGGTCGCCGGTCGGCTGGCGCGGCCGCGGCAACGTCGCGAACACGGGTGGCGCACTGCCCCAGAACGTCGGATCGAGCGCGTGGGCACGCAGGGCCGCAGCGGCTGGCGCGACGATCGCGCCGATTTCACCGCCGGCGAGACCGAGCGCGGCCTGCAGCGGCGCCGACGGCGCGCCGAGCGGCAGCAGTTCGGCAGCGAGTTGCTGCGCCCGCTCGCGGCCCGCGGGATCGTCGGCGAGCCGCGGCAGTTCCGCCGCGGCCGCGGCCAACCGTTCGCCGCGCCGTTGCCAGCCGGCGAGCACCGAAGTCACCAGCTCGTCGTCGCCTGCAGGCAGGGCCACGACGGTGCCCGGCTCGCCGCCCGCCGCTACCAGCCCGTGGCAGGCGCGGTGAAGGTCGGCGAGACCGCCGAGGTGGGCGCGATGGCCGAGCCAGCGCACCGCCGTCGGCCACGGCGTCGCATCGTCCCACCAGGCCGGTCGCGCGGTCGCGCTGTAGAGCACGCCGCAGTCGCCGACCGCGAACACCGCCGTCCACGGCGAACACGCGGCCGCGGCCGCGCACAGCTGCCGCAGCCGCGGCAGCGGCACGCGGGACCAGCGAAACACCGGCAGCACCGGGCCGTCGCCGGCGACGCGCCGCAGTTCGGCCTGCGCATTCGCATCGGCCTGCGGCCAGCCGGACAGCCCCATCGCCGCACCGTCCAGACGCTCGGTCGGGGACTCACCGACGACCACGACCTGGCGCGCACCGGCCGGCAGGGCGCCGAGCCAGGCCAGAGGTCGACACGGCCGCCAGTGCACGGCCGGCGGCAGGCCCGCGTCGGGCACCGCAACCGGGCCGT
This sequence comes from uncultured candidatus Brocadiaceae bacterium, assembly GCA_964392555.1. GTDB lineage: Bacteria > Planctomycetota > UBA1135 > UBA1135 > UBA2386 > CAYMRG01. The sequence continues at coordinate 794 of CAYMRG010000311.1, read as the reverse complement.
CGGCCAACAGCCGGCAGGCGAGCACCGGCGAGTCGGCGGCAGCGACGACGAGTTCGACGTCGAGCGCGCCGACCTCGGCCAGCAACGCCGCCGTCCGCAGCGCCCCGGCGCCGAACACCAGGGCGCGGTCGCCGGCGCTGCGTCCGAGCAGTGCCAGCGTCGCGGTCAGTTCGTCCTGGCGACAGTCCGGCCCGACGGCGCCGACCACCTGGTCGTCGCGCCGCAGGGTCAGCAGTTGCGTGGCGCGGTCGTAGCCGACCGCCGCCGCGCCGCGCCGTTCGAGCACGCGCAGATCGTTGCCCAGCGGCGGCAGCCAGGCAACCGCAGCAGCCACCGCGAAGCCCGCACCGAGCAGGAACCCGACCCGCGGCAGGACGGCGGCGAAGGCCCAGGCGCTGGCGAACGCGAGCGCGAGCGCGAGCCAGATCGGCGCCCCGGTCAGACCGACCTGCGCCACCAACCAGCCGCCGGCACCCATCACCGCCAGGGCGCAGCCGCCGCTCCACCACCGCGAGGCCGCGGCGGCACCCGTGCCGGCCAACGCCGCGACGCCGAGGGCGAGGGTCGCAGCGGCCAGCAAGGGCGCGGCGTCGTCGCCCAGGGCGGCGGCCAGCCTCGGCCAGGCCCAGCAGGCGGCGGCAGCGGCACCGCCCGCCAGCAGCGCCGCGAGGCCACGGCGCGCCGCGGCGGCCGCCGCGCAGCGTGCGGCACCGCCGAGCAGCGCGCCGGCGGCGAACGCGTGCAGCGCCACCGGCACGCCGACCTGGGCGCGCAGCGCCCACCAGCTCCAGAGC
>CAYMRG010000310.1:0-6543 GCA_964392555.1 uncultured candidatus Brocadiaceae bacterium | reverse complement strand
GCATCGACGCCGGTCGGCGCGAGCGCACCGGCGACGTCGGCGAAGCCCAAATGGGCGGTGTCACGGCCGGCGGTATCACGGTCGGCGGTATCACGGTCGGCGGTGTCACGGTCGGCGGTGTCACGGTGGCCCGACGCGTTCGCGAACAGCAGCGCCAGCGACAGCGGGTAGCCACCGATGTCGAGGATCGCGCCGCCGCCGAGCGCGCCGGCCCACAGCCGGTGGCCGGCGTCGAACGGCGCGGTGAAGCCGAACGCGCTGTGGATCGTGCGCAGGCTGCCGATCGCGCCGTCGCGGACCAGCTGCTCGGCGCGCGCGATCTGCGGGTGGGTGCGATACATCCACGCCTCGACCAGCAGCCCGCCGCGCGCCTCGGCCAGCCCGACCAGCTCGCGCGTGGCCTCGGCCGAGGTCGCCATCGGCTTCTCGCACAGCACGGCGACCCCGGGTTCGAGACCGGCGCGCACCGCAGCGGCGTGGCCGCTGTGCGGCGTCGCGACGTAGAGCGCATCGACGCCGCGGCAGACGTCGGCGAGGTCGGTGGCGAGCCGCGCGCCGTGGCGATGCGCGAAGTGCGCCGCGCGTTCGGCGGACCTGCCGAACACGGCGGCGACGCGGCCGGCGCCGGCGCGTTCGACCGCGTGCGCGAACACTTCGGCGATCGCGCCGGGGCCGACGATGCCCCAGCGGAGCGGTGGGGCGGTGGGCTCTGGGTTCATGGCTCGGGGACGAGGGGGCTCGCGCGCAGCCTACCCAGGGCTGCCGGGCAACGCGAGGTTGCACCGCGCCCCGCGCCGGCCAGAATGCCGCGATGTCGAGTTCCGTCCGCCTGCGCTTCGCCCCGTCGCCGACCGGCCCGCTGCACCTCGGAGGGGCGCGCACGGCCATGTACAACTGGGCGATGGCGCGGGCGCTCGGCGGCACCTTCCTGTTGCGCATCGAGGACACCGACCAGGCGCGCAGCACCGATGCCTCGCTGCAGATCATCCTCGAGGGCCTGCGCTGGCTCGGCATCGACTGGGACGAAGGTCCGGAGAAGGGCGGCGAATTCGGGCCATACTTCCAGATGCAGCGGCTCGACCTCTACCGCGCGGCGGCGGATCGGCTGCTGGCGAGCGGGCACGCCTACCGCTGCTACTGCATGCCCGAGCGGCTCGAGGCGCTGCGCGAGCAGCAGAAGGCCGCGAAGAGCTCGTGGATCGGCTACGACGGTCACTGCCGCGATCTGACGCGCGACCAGCGCGCCGAGTTCGAGCGGCAGGGGATCACGGCGAACCTGCGCTTCCGCATGCCCGAGGCGCGCGTGATGAAGGTCCACGACCTGATCCGCGGCGAGGTCGAGGTCAACACCAAGGAACTCGACGACTGGGTCATGCTGCGCGCGGACGGTGTGCCGCTCTACAACTTCGCCTGCGTCGTCGACGACATCGGCATGCGGATCACGCACGTCGTGCGCGGCGAGGAGCACTTCCTGAACGGCATCAAGCAGCAGCTGCTGTTCGAGGCGCTCGACGCGCCGTGCCCGCACTATGCGCACATCCCGCTGATCCTCAACCAGAAGGGCGCCAAGCTCAGCAAGCGCGATCCGGGCGTGAAGAGCGTGCTCGAGTACCGCGACCTCGGCTTCCCGCCGGAGGCCGTGTTCAACTACATCGCGCTGCTCGGCTGGGGCTTCTCGGCCGACCGCGACGTGTTCACGCGCGACGAGATGGTCGCCGCGTTCCGGATCGAGAACGTCGGCAAGTCCGGCGCGAAGTTCGACCCCGAGAAGCTCGCCTGGATGTGCGGCGAGTACATCCGCCGCTGGACACCGGCCGAATGCCTGCAGCGGGCGCGGCCGTGGCTCGCGCCGGCGGTGCCGCAGGACGTGTTCGCGAACCACGAGCCGTGGCTGGTCAACCTCGTCGCCTGCTACCAGGAGCGCGTCGCGATCCTCTCGGACTTCGCGCCGAAGCTCGGCTGGCTGTTCGCCGATCCGGTGCCCGACGAGGCGGCGCAGAAGAACCTCGCCAAGGACCCGGCGGCCGGCGCGTGGCTGCGCGGTTACGCCGACCTGCTGGCGCAGGGGCTCGGCGACGCCGGCGCGTTGCCGCCGAGCTACCCCGCCGATCGCCGGGCCTGCGACCGCGCGGTCGCGCTGCCGTCGAAGAAGGACGCGCCGCCGGTCACGGCGCCGTGCGCGACGCCGGCCGCGATCGAGGCGGCGACGCGGGCGTTCACCGAGCGGATCGGCGTGAAGTTCGGCCAGTTCGTCCATCCGGTGCGCGCCGCGCTGACCGGCACCGACAAGGGGCCGGGCCTGTTCGACGTCGTCTTCCTGCTCGGCAGGGACACCTGTGTGCGGCGTCTGCGCGCCGCGGCCGGAGCGTGACCGCGCAGCGAACCGACGACCCCCGAGGACTGACATGACCAAGACCGGCCCCGCAGGCATCCGTGGCATCGCCTACGTGATGCTGTTCGTGCGCGACATGAACCGTTCGGTCGCGTTCTACCGGGACCAGCTCGGGCTGCCGCCGCGCATGGTGACGCCGCACTGGACCGAGTTCGATCTGCCGGGCACGACGCTCGCGCTGCACCTCGCCGACGCCGGCTGGCCGCCGGCACCAGCGCCCGCCGCCGATCCCGGCAAGAAGGTCGGCGCGCCGAACGAGATCGTGTTCACGGCCGACGATCCGCTGGCCGTGCGCGACGAGCTGGCGCGGCGCGGCGTGCGCATCGCGCCACCGAAGCACGTCTACGACGCCGGCGACCGGGTCGGCGTGTCGTGCCTGTTCGAGGATCCGGATGGCAACCTGCTCAGCGTCTACGGCCTGGTCGCGAAGACCGTCTGGGACGCGCGCCGGTAGCCGGCGGCCTCAGCGACCGCGGGGGGCGCGCGGCGGTTCGCCGCCGCGTTCGTCGTCGTCGGCTGGCAGCACCTCGCGCACGAAGCGCTCGACCATCGCGTCGTCCGCCGTCCCCTTGCCGAAGTAGCTCATCGCGGCAGCCCGCTGCAGCGCGGCGCGGCGCTCGGGTGACGGGCTCGCGACGCCCTGGTTCCACAGCCACTCGTAGCGCGTCACCGGCAGCACGCTCGCGAACAGCCCGCCGGCGAGCAGCGCGGTGAGCGCCGCGCGCATCGCCCACGGCGTCCGGCCGGCGTGGCGCGGGGGGACCGGCCAGGCGGTCGTCACCAGGAAACCGCTGGCGAGGCCGCCGACGTGGGCGGTGTTGCTGATGAACGGCACCAGCCAGCCGATCGCGAGGTTGGCGACGATCAGACCGATCAGCTGGCGCGTGCCGGCGTGTTCGACGAACGACAACGCGTGCGCGCCGCCGCGCATCTGCATCGCCAGCAGCGCGCCCAGCATGCCGAACAGCGCGCCGGAGCCGCCGACCACCATGCCGAACGGGTCGTACCACAGGCAGACCGCGACGTTGCCGCCGACCGCGGCGACGAGGTAGAGGATCGCGAACCGCACGCTGCCGAGCGAGCGCTCGAGCACGGGGCCGATCTGCACGAGGCTCAGCAGGTTGACGCCGAGGTGGACGATGCCGCCGTGCAGGAACGCGGCGGCGAGCAGCCGCCACGCTTCGCCGTTGGCGACCAGGAACGGCTCCAGCGCGCCGAACTTCAGCAGCGCCTCGCCGCTCGGCGCGAACGGATTGGTCAGGAAGGCGAGCGTGACGTAGGCGATCACGATCGACATCGTCACCGGGATGTCGTCGGCGCGATCGATCAGCCGGTTCATGCCTTCCCTCCGCGGCGCCAGAGCCGGACGCGCGCGAGCGCGCGGTGCCAGTTCTCCTCGGCGGTCAGCCGCTGTGTCACCGGTGCGGCGGCGACCTGCCAGGCCGCGCGGGCCGCGGCCAGGTCGCCGCCCACCGCGAGCGCGTCGCCGAGCCACAGATGGCTCTTGCGGTTGCCGCCGTGCGCCGCCGCGTGCTGCCGCAGCAGCTGGACCGCCGCGTCGTTCTGGCCGAGCAGGAACGCGCAGCGGCCGGCGTGCAGCAGCGCGTCGCCGAACGCGTGGCCCGGATCGCCGCGCTCGGCGGCGAGGAACGCCGACGCGGCCGGTCCGTACTGGCCGTTCTGGAACAGCCACATTCCCAGCTGGAAGTGCGCACCGGGCAGCTGCGGATCGAGTTCGACCGCGCGCGCGAGGTGCGGCCCGGCCTTGCGCAGGTCGCCGGCCTGGCGCAGCAGGCGGCCGACCTCGAGGTGGCGCGCGCCGGACTCGAAGTGCTGCAGCTCGCCGTAGGCGCGGCGCAGCGTCGCCTGGTTGGTGGTCACGGCGGTGTGGAAGCGGGACAGCGACAGCCGGATGCCGGCCAGGAACGGCGGCCACAGCAGCGTCAGCAGCAGCAGGACCAGCGCGCCGGCGAGCAGGCCGCGCCCCACCCAGAACGACGCCACCTGCGCGATCCGCACGGCCAGCTCGGGGTCCTGGCGGTGGACCGCCCACAGCGCCACCGGCGCGAGCGCGAGCACCCACACCAACGCCAGGACGACGTGGCCGAGCCAGCGCGCGGCGCCGGTGGTCGGCGCCCCGAGCGCGGCACGCGGGTCGTTGCCGGTCGGCGTGTCAGCCATCGACCTTCACGAACGTGCCGCGGTCCTTGTCCTTCGTGACGCCTGGGAACTGCAGCACCTGGTCGTGCATCGCCACGTAGACGCCCGGTGCGCAGAGCTGCACGGCGAGCAGCGCTTCGGTCAGGTTCTGCAGCGCGTCGGTGTTGCGCATCACGTAGGGGCGCATCGCGCCGGTCAGCACGATCGGCACGCGCGGCACGCCGAGCAGGGCGTGGACGCGATCGCCGGTGACCGCCAGCCGGTCGGTGCCGTGGACGATCACGACGCCATCGTGCGCCTCGGCCATCGAGCCGGCGGTGCGCGCGATCAGCTCGTGGTCCTGCGGCGTCATCAGCAGGCTGTCCTTGTTCATCAGCGGGATGCGCACGATCTCGATGCCCTGCAATTGCAGGCTCGCGAGCACGACGTCGAGCACGCTGGTGCGGTTGTCGAGCACGCCGTGCAGCTCGTCGTAGGTCTTCTCGATCGTGCCGCCGGTCGAGATCAGGGCGATGCGCTTCTTGATGGCCACGCCGGCAGCATCGCGCAAACGCGTCCCGGCGGCCAGACCTCGCGTGAGATGCGGGCGCGTTCCTGCTACAAAAGCCGGCGTGCAGTACCGCAACCTCGGTGCATCCGGCCTGAAGGTCGGCGCGGTCGGACTCGGTTCGTGGCTGACGATCGGCAACGCCATCGACGACGCGGCGGCGGAGCGACTGGTCCGCGTCGCCTTCGACCGCGGCGTCAACCTGTTCGACACCGCCGACGTCTACAACCTCGGCGGCGGCGAACGCGCGCTCGGCCAGGCCGTGCGCGACCTGCCGCGCCATCGCCTGGTGCTGGCGACGAAGTGCTTCTTCCCGATGAGCGACGACCCCAACGATCGCGGGCTGTCGCGCAAGCACGTCGTCGAGTCGCTGCACGGCTCGCTGCGCCGGCTCGGCACCGACTACGTCGACCTGTACCAGTGCCACCGGTTCGACCCCGACACGCCGCTGCTCGAGACGGCGCGGGCGATGGACGACCTGATCCGGGCCGGCAAGGCGCTCTACTGGGGCACCAGCCAGTGGCCGGCCGAACGGATCGCCGAGGTCGTCGAGCTGTGCGCGCGCAGTGGCCTGGCGGCGCCGATCGCCAACCAGCCGCTCTACAACCTGTTCGATCGCGGCATCGAGCAGGCGGTGCTGCCGACGTCGCGCCGGCTCGGCCTCGGCCAGCTGGTCTATTCGCCCCTGGCGCAGGGCGTGCTGACCGGCAAGTACGGCCGCGGCGACGCCGTGCCGGCCGCGTCGCGCGCCGCCGATCCCAAGGCCGGGCAGTTCATCGGCCGCTACCTGACCGAGGCGCACCGCGAGCGGGCGCAGCAGCTCGCGCTGCTCGCCAGGGGCCGTGGCCTGACCGCCGGCCGGGTCGCGCTCGCCTTCTGCCTGCGGCAGCCGGGCGTCGCCGCGGTGCTGGTCGGGGCGCGCGACGAAGCGCAGCTGCTCGACAACCTCGCCGCGCTCGACGTGGCGCTGGACGACGAGTTCGTGCAGGATCTCGACCGGATCTTCCCCGCGTGAGCGCTCCCGTCCTCGTCCGTCTGCCCGACGCCCCTGCCCTGCGGCAGATGTTCCACCTGCGCTACGGCCCCGCCGACCGGCTCGGCTGGGGGCCGCGGTTGCGCGCCGACTACGGCTACTACACGCCCGACGACGTCTACGAGGCGCTGATCGCCGGCAGCATCGCGCCGGGCATGGCGTGGCTCGACGTCGGCTGCGGTCGCCACCTGTTCCCCAACAACGCGGCGCTCGAGCGCTCGCTGTCGCAGCGCTGCGGCCGGCTGGTCGGCGTCGATCCCGACCCGACGCTGCAGGAGAACCCGTGGGTGCACGAGAAGGTCGCGGCCGGCATCGACGAGTACGACGGCGGTGAGCAGTTCGACTTCGTCACGCTGCGGATGGTGGCGGAGCACATCGCCGAGCCGGAGAAGTGCGCGCGCAGCATGCAGC